>NZ_JAOWRF010000356.1 GCF_025753815.1 Plectonema radiosum NIES-515
CATTCCCCATTCCCCACTCCCCACTCCCCACTCCCCATTCCCCAATAAAGGATTTTAACCAGTGGTAAGCATTCAAGATATCAAACAAGCTCAAACAGCGCGACCAGACTCCTTAGGCAGATTTGGCAAATTCGGTGGAAAATACGTCCCTGAAACCTTAATGCCCGCATTAAGCGAGTTGGAAGCCGCATACGAGCAATATCGTAACGATGCAGGATTCCAAGAAGAGTTGCAAGGTTTACTCAAAGACTACGTAGGAAGACCTAGCCCGTTATATTTCGCCGAACGCCTGACCAAGCACTATGCACGACCTGACGGCACGGGACCGCAAATTTATTTAAAGCGCGAAGATTTAAATCATACAGGCGCTCACAAAATTAATAACGCTTTAGCGCAGGTGTTGTTGGCAAAGCGCATGGGTAAAAAGCGGATTATTGCTGAAACCGGTGCAGGTCAGCATGGAGTCGCGACGGCAACCGTGTGTGCGCGCTTTGGTTTAGAATGCGTGGTTTATATGGGCGTCCACGATATGCAACGCCAAGCCCTGAACGTGTTTCGGATGCGGTTGATGGGGGCAGAAGTTAGTCCGGTAGAAGCTGGTACGGGAACTTTGAAAGATGCGACATCAGAAGCGATTCGCGATTGGGTGACGAATGTCGAAACCACCCATTATATCTTGGGTTCCGTTGCAGGTCCCCATCCTTACC
This sequence comes from Plectonema radiosum NIES-515, assembly GCF_025753815.1. GTDB lineage: Bacteria > Cyanobacteriota > Cyanobacteriia > Cyanobacteriales > Nostocaceae > Hassallia > Hassallia radiosum_A. The sequence continues at coordinate 708 of NZ_JAOWRF010000356.1, forward strand.
CGATGTTAGTGCGTGACTTTCATGCCGTAATTGGTACAGAAACTCGCGCTCAATGTCAAGAGAAATGGGGCGGTTTGCCAGATATTCTTTTGGCTTGTGTTGGTGGTGGTTCTAATGCGATGGGGTTGTTCCACGAGTTTGTAGATGAAGCATCTATCCGCTTAATTGGAGTTGAGGCAGCAGGTGAAGGTGTCGATACAGAAAAACATGCAGCCACCTTGACAAAAGGACGAGTAGGTGTATTGCACGGTGCGATGAGTTATCTACTACAAGATGAAGATGGTCAGGTAATCGAAGCACATTCGATTAGTGCCGGGTTAGATTATCCTGGTGTGGGTCCTGAGCATAGTTACTTAAAGGATCTTGGTCGTGCCGAGTATTACAGCGTGACTGATAAGCAAGCTTTAGAAGGATTGCAGAGACTTTCGCAGCTAGAAGGAATTATTCCCGCTTTAGAAACCGCTCATGCGATCGCTTATCTAGAAACCCTTTGTCAACAGCTTGATGGTAATCCCCGAATTGTCATCAACTGCTCAGGTCGGGGTGACAAAGACGTGCAGACAGTTGCGAAAGCGCTCAATGTTGAGTAGTTAGGAGTTAGGAGTTAGGAGTTAGGAGTTAGGAGTTGGGAGTTGGGAGTTAGGAGTTGGGAGTACTTTTTAACTCAAACCTTGCACCCATCTCAATTAACCCGATATCCCGCCCCTAGTTGCATTTCGGGCTAATAGCACGCATTCCATTAAAATGGACTGAAAGTATTATTTCGTAAGCATTTAGTCTTCTTAAGAAGACTTTAGCTATTAGCCTCAGAATTCATTATGAGGCGGTTGTTGAGATTGGTACAAGATATCAGTTTTAACAACGCTCCAACCATCAACCATCAAGGCTCCAACCATCAACCAATATGATAGCCACAACCCAAGCCCCATCTAACAATATTCCCGGCACTCCCGATCAAAATTGGTCTGATTTATTAAAACAATTACTCGAGTTGCGATCGCTCACAGTTTCTCAATCTGCTGACTTGATGCAAGGTTGGCTGACAGATGCTATTCCCCCCGTCCTAACGGGAGCTATATTAGCAGCAATTCAGGCAAAAGGCGTATCCGTAGAAGAATTAGTTGGTATGGCTGGTGTTTTGCAATCCCAGTCGATAGGGGGACAAGGAGGACAAGGAGGACAAGGGGGACAAGGGGGACAAGGAGGACAAGGAGGAATTTCTCCCTTGTCCCCCCCCTCTCCCTTGTCCCCCCCTCTCCCCCTCCTCCCCTCTCCCCTCATCGACACCTGCGGAACTGGTGGAGATGGAGCTTCAACTTTCAACATATCAACTGCTGTCGCCTTTGTAGCTGCTGCTGCGGGGGTAAAAGTTGCTAAACATGGCAATCGTTCTGCATCCAGCAAAACCGGTTCCGCTGATGTGTTGGAAGCTTTGGGTATAAATCTTAACGCCAGTCCGGAGAAAGTGGAGTCCGCAGTTGATGCTGTCGGTATGACCTTTTTGTTTGCCCCAGGATGGCATCCAGCACTGAAAGCAGTTGCCGCTTTGCGAAAAACTTTAAAAGTGCGGACTATTTTTAATTTGTTGGGACCTTTGGTGAATCCAATGCGACCAACAGGGCAAATTATTGGAGTGAGTGATCCACTTTTGTTAGAAGCGATCGCTCAGGCATTATCGCAACTCGGATGTCGTCGAGCGATCGCTCTCCACGGCAGAGAAAAGTTAGATGAAGCAGGTTTGGCAGATATCACTTACCTCGCTATACTGCAAGAGCAAAAAGTCCGCTCTATCATACTCAATCCGCTAGAATTAGGTTTAAGTCATGCTCCCACTGAAGCCTTGTGCGGTGGAAATGTCGAAGAGAATGCAGAAATCTTAAGAAATGTTTTGCAAGGTAAAGGCACTCAAGCCCAGCAAGATGTAGTTTCTTTAAATACCGCTCTTGCGCTACAAGTTGGCGAAGTTTTTGATAGCAACTCCACAGATATTTTGGAAAATTGTGTTCAAGGTATAGCTTTGGCAAAAGAAGTCCTGCAAAGCGGTGCTGCTTGGACGAAATTAGAACAACTTGCTGATTTTTTACGCGAATAACTATTAGACATCGACCGAATTTAATTATGCGTTGCCCGAAACCCTTGATTAGACGTAGCAATGCTACGTCTCTACATTCATTTTCGGAGATGTCTATTGGCAAATTAGTGAAATATACAAAGGAAAAACGCACATGATTGTCATTTTAAAAAACGGTACACCTCAAGAAGAAATTACTCGGTTAAGTCAAGAAATCAGTGACACATGGGGAGTCACAGTCGAAAAAAGCGTCGGCAAGCACAAAATTGTTTTAGCAATGATTGGTGATACTCCTAGCATCAATCCGTTGCAAATCAAGGGATATAGCCCTTGGATTGAGGAAGTATTGCGAGTACAGCAACCGTTCAAACGAGTGAGTCGCGAATTCCGCTATGGAGAAGCTAGCGAAGTTGTTGTACCGACACCTAACGGTAAAGTCTACTTCGGTGAAAATCATCCGATTGTCGTGGTAGCTGGACCCTGTTCTGTTGAGAACGAACAGATGATTGTCGAGACAGCAAAGCGGGTCAAAGCAGCGGGAGCCAAGTTCATCCGTGGTGGAGCATACAAACCTCGCACCTCACCTTATGCATTCCAAGGACACGGTGAGACTGCCTTAGGTTTGTTAGCAGCTGCCCGTGAAGCTACGGGTTTAGGCATCATCACAGAAGTGATGGATACTGCCGACTTAGAAGCAGTGGGAAGAGTAGCTGACGTGATTCAAGTGGGAGCACGGAATATGCACAACTTCTCGTTGTTGAAAAAAGTAGGTGCTCAAGATAAGCCGGTGCTGTTGAAGCGGGGAATGTCTGCCACCATTGATGAGTGGTTGATGGCAGCAGAATATATCCTTGCTGGGGGAAATCCGAATGTAATTCTTTGTGAGCGGGGGATTAGAACCTTTGATGGCAAATATGCTCGCAATACCTTAGATTTGTCGGTGCTTCCAGTATTGCGATCGCTTACCCACCTACCAATCATGATTGACCCCAGTCACGGTACAGGTAGGTCTGAGTATGTGACACCAATGGCAAAAGCTGCGATCGCTGCCGGTACAGATGCTTTAATGATTGAAGTTCACCCAAATCCGGCAAAAGCCCTATCTGATGGACCCCAATCCCTCACCCCCGATAAATTTGACATCTTGGCTCAAGAAATGGCAGTAATTGGCAAAGTTGTCGGTCGCTGGTCTGAGCGTGCTTTGGTAGGTTCTATTTAATTCTCCGATTAATGAATTGAAAGAATTTTAGATTGTTGGGTGCGTTACGAATTGCGCTAACGCAATACCGTTCAGTTAAGCCCAAAATCCTCCTAGAGACGTAGCAATGCTACGTCTCTACATACAATTTTTACCACCAATTTCTTAACACCAAGCGTATTGATTCATAACGCACCCAATCTGATGTTTGATATTTAAAATAAATTTAGAAGTTTATTTTTTGAATTTAATTTTTGCATAACATTATTTTTGTACTATTCTCAATAAATATTTTATATTTGTAAAATAACTAAAAATAAGGCAAGGTTATCAAAATATTTTTCATTGTTAATTTAAGTAAAATTTATTATTCTATTTTATAGAAGTGGCATTAATTTCAAGTTGTTTTTCGTTACTTAAAATGTAAACACTCTGTAATTAAGTCCAAAAATTAAAAAAATAATAGCTATTAACTAGATTAAGTAGTAAAAAATTATAAAAAAGTAACGAGAAAACTTACTTTTGTATTTTTTACATCGCTTTATTCAGCAAAATTTTTGTCCTAAAAACAGAAGGGTTATATCTAATGGCAGATTTTAATGTTAGCTCTTTTAGTAATGGTAGCAATCCCCTTGATGGTGGTAGCTCAAATGCTTTTGGTGGCATATCAGCTGGTAGCAATTCCAATACTTTTGATGATGGAATCTCATATCAAGGTAGTAGCAGTTCAACCACCACTGGTGGGAATTCCCTTGGGCAATCACCTTGGGGTCGCTTAAGCGAAGTCGGTATTACCGACTTAGGTAGCCTTTTCAGTGGTGTTGGTAGTGAATCTAGTGGTGGCAACCCCTTTGCTGACAACCCCGCAGCTGCCCAGGTACTGTTTGGTGGTGACAGTCAGGGAGGATCGCCCTTTAGTAACTTGAGGTCGAACATTGACAAGCTAGTTAGTAACAGCACCAATAGCAGCAAGCCGACGGGTGGTAGCGGCATCACGGCTCAGTCTGCTGATGCCGATACTACTGGCGGTATCACAGGTGGCTTTGGTGGCAGCTTCGGTGGCAGTACCACAGGCAATACCTCTAGTATCGACTTTGGTAGTGGTTTCGGTGGCGCCACCTCTGAGATTGAGATCAGGTCTTACATTGACACCCTGGTTAATTCCAAACTCACCGAAGGTGGTATCAGTCCATCCTTTAATGTCCCTGGCAATGGATTCGATGGCGGCAGCATCCCCTCTACTAACAGCTTCGGCACCGTCTCTGATGAAACCTTCAGTGCCATCTTCAGCATTCCAACTACTGGTAGCTTCGATTTAGCTAGCTATGGTATCCCCGAAGTTAACAGCTTCGTTGGCGGTAGTGCTATCCCCATTCAAGGTGGCGGTATCGGTAGTGTAGGTGGCGGTGGTGTTCCATCATTCAGTGGTGGCAATCCGTTCGCTTAGTACACGCATTGCACAAGTTAAAGCGCGAATTGAAGTTAGACGTTGTAGCAATCTGGGTTCCTCTGCCTTTTTATTTAAACCTTCAATTCGCGGCAATTTTACGGTATTAGGTAGCGACTATTATTGTGTTTTTTAAATTATGCTGCTACTTAAAACTAAAAACCTAGATTGTGAAGCTCGTTGCTACTAAAAATTGATGACAGTTTCATTACTGTCATCAAACATTTTGTCGAGAAAAATTTATATTTATAAACAACAGTAAAATTAAACGTAAAATACTTTCCTGTTTGGTAGTGAGCCGTTTACCGCTCATATATAAAAGTTTTAAGGGCACTTATCCATTACTACAAAAATCTAACAAACATTAAAAATCCGACTTCAACTGATCTTTGATATGTAAAACTTGCTTCTATTAAAACGTGAGGATAATTATTTATGGCAACTTATACCGTGAATTCCATTGATGAGCTTAATCAATCGTTTACTGGTGTTAGCAATCCCTTAGCTGTTAATGACAATCTCTTGACTGGCAGCTTAAGCACTTCTATTTCTGCTAGTAGCAGTCTGCCTGTAATTGAAGACAGCAGTAATTCAAGCTTCCAAAATATTGGTGGTAGTAGCAATTCCACAACAGTTATTAATAGCAACCCGTTTGCAATTGTTGGCAACGTAGTTGTTGGGAATGGTCAATGGATAAATAATAATGAAACCACACCAGAGGGTGTCTCCTCAGCACTAACGGTTAGTGTTGAGCAATTGCTCGACTCAGTTATTGTCAAATTGCGTAACAGATTGCCCTTAAGTGATGCTAGTAATAGTTTGACTGATGGCAACCCGTTTGAAGACGGAAAGAACCCTTTCGGTGATGGCAATCAGCCTTCTGCACCAGGTTTGGTATTGAATGCCAGCGGTGAAAACTCAGTTGCAGGTGTTCAGAACCCGTTTGCAGGTGGTGAAAACTCAGTTACAAGTGGTGAAAATCCCTTTGCAGGTGGTGATGCTAATCAGCAACCATCCTTCGATATCTCGCAATTTGTCTTCGGTAACGACGACAAGCTAACATTCTTAACCGGTGATGGCAGTGTGCCTCAGTTATCATCCTCGGAGATATTGAAGACTGTCCAAGCTAATATCTTAAACGTAACTGAAATTCTCAACTCTGGAAATCTGTTTGGAGATGGTAACAATACCCCTTTGCAAACACCGTCAGATTTGTTGAAGCTGTTTAGGAATGATATATTCAGCTTTAACAGCGGTGTCAACGGTGTGAACCAATTGGCTAGTGGTGACAACTCGTATACTGATAGTAGCAACCCATTCCTCAGCTTATTTAGTGGTGGCAGTCAAGATAAGGAAATACCGTTTGATATTTTGAATGTTGCCTTAGAAGGAATTTTACCCTTCAATGGCAAAGATAATGTGTTTTCTACCCCAGATGGCGAATTACCGATTGGTTATGGCAATCACGACTTTGGAAGTAAGAACGCAACCATCGGTAATGCTAACTGGGATTACGGTAATGCCAACGCAACCATCGGTAATGGTAATTGGCTTTGGGATTCTAGCACTGACAACGCAACTATCGGTAATGGCAACTGGAATTTAGATGCTTCTCATGACAATACAACCATCGGTAATGGTAACTGGTATTGGAATTCTACTAGTGACAATACAACCCTTGGTAATGGCAATTGGAGTTTTGGAAATAACAACACAACTCTTGGTAATGGTAACTTTGACTTCGGTAGTAATAATACAGTAATTGGTAGTGGCAACAAGGTCTTTACCAGTAACAGTATAGTTATAGGTAATGGAAACTGGTCTTTAGTTATTGACAAATCAAGCGCTGGTGCTAGCGACTTGATGACTCAGCTAGATACGTGGGTGTCTATTATGGGAGTCAAAGATGCTACTGATAATCTAGTGAATTCAGTGTTGGGTAAGTTGGGTGAAGCTTTTGAGCCGTTAACAGGCAATCTTAGTGCATCAGGTACTAAGACATTTGACCGATTATTTTTATCTTAAGGCACTCATAAAACAATCATCAATCATGACAGGCTTATCACACATACGCTCCAAGACGTTCCACTGGAACGTCTCTACGATGGTAGGTAGGTTTTTATTACTGTTAATTAAACGGACATGATATCAGATGGTTAAGTCTAGAAGAGATTAGCGATCGCCCTCACCTTTTTTTGTAAACTGAGAAAGCGATCGCTATTTTTCTTTAACCACTTCAAAACGATGGTAGGAATTACGTTCGTGTCTTGCTCAGATGCTAGGAATTAATGGGTAATGGGGAATAGGGCATTGCCCAAGTGTCGCTATTGGCAGATGTTGCGATCGCCTGTGTTAAAATTGGGGTTACTTGTCAGATAATCGTGCAAGCGATCGCATCCGTGCTTTAATAGTTGCGACAAATTCAATGTTTGCATTTCTATCCCCGTCAACTGCCAAATTTTTACTGTTTTGTCTTGACTCGCCGAAACAATCATCTTACCATCAGGGCTAAAATTAACACTCCTCACATCACCAGTATGTCCCTGGAAAGTTCTCAACAACATACCGCTCTGTACATTCCAGAGTTTGATGGTGTCGTCATCACTAGCTGAAGCAATCATTTTCTCGTCAGGAGAAAAACTCAAATTATTAACCGCATCAGTATGTCCGGTTAAGTTTTGCAACAAGCGACCGTCACGATCCCATAGCTTGACTGTACCATCCTGACTACCAGAGGCGATTATCTTACCATCTGGGCTGAAAGTTAAAGCCCAAACACTAGCATTGTGTCCATTAAGAGTTTTTAGTAACTTGCCATCCCGACTCCAAAGTTTGATATTATTATCAGCACTGGCTGATGCTAACAATTCACCATCTGGGCTGAATTCAACATTAGTTACCCAACCTTTATGCCCCTTGAGAGTATTTAACAAGCGACCATCCATACTCCAGAGTTTAACCGTTTTGTCAGTACTGGCAGAAGCGAGGATTTTCGCATCAGGACTGAAGCTCATATTAATTATCCAATCAGTATGTCCCTTAAGGATGTGCAGCAAAGAGCCATCACGTTTTCGCAGTTGGATAGTATTGTCAGCACTCGCTGTTGCCACCGTGTTTTCGTCCGGGGTGAAGCTAATGCTGGTAATATCGTTAATGGGGGAAGAGATAGATTTTAGTAACTTACCGTCTAAACTCCAGAGTTTCATCGTTTTATCGTTGCTGACCGAGAAAACGGTATTACTATTCGGATTAAACCAAGCGCTATTCACGCTATCGAGATGTCCAAAAAGAGTTTTTGGCGCATTGATATCAAGGTTCCAAAGTCTCACGGTATAATCATCGCTAGCGGAAGCAAGTAGTTGACCGTCTGAACTAAAACTAACGCTACTGACTACATGGTTATGTCCTTGTAAAGTATCCAACAGTTGACCATCTAAGCTCCAAAGTTTGATAGTTTTATCAATACTCGCACTTGCGATGGTTTTACCGTCAGGTGAAAAACTAACGCTTTTGACATCGCTGTTATGTCCAGTTAGCGTATTCAGTAAACCACCGTCACGATTCCAGAGTTTGACAGTATTATCAGCACTAGCAGAAGCAATAGTCTGTCCATCTTTTGACCAAGCGACACTCAAAACCTCACCAGTATGTCCTGGCAGAGTTTTTAGCAAGCGACCATCTAAACTCCACAGTTTAATCATGCGATCGTCGCTACCAGAAGCGATAATATCACCTAAAGGTGAAAAAGTAACGCTATTTACACCTTGGCTGTGTCCGGTAAGAGTTTTCAGTAACTTGCCGTCCCGACTCCAGAGTTTGATAGTATCATCTTTGCTAGCCGAAACAATCATTTGACCGTCAGGGGAGAAAGCAACACTATTAACTCCATCATTATGTCCAGAAAGTGTTTTCAGCAACTTGCCATCCCGACTCCAAAGTTTGATAGTTGCATCAGTACCTGCCGAAGCTAACATTTTGCCGTCACCAGAGAAACTCACACTATTGACTCCATCGCTATGTCCGCGTAAAGTGTGGAGTAACTTGCCATCACGCTTCCAAAGTTTGATAGTTGTATCAGTACTTGCCGAAGCTAGCATTTGTCCATCGTTTGAGAAACTGACACTACTTACCCAAGAATTATGTCCAATCAAACGGTTGCGTTCTTGAGTTTGATCGATCGCCTGTTGTAAAATCGTTGCAGTTGCAGTTTGAATCTTTTTTGTAGTATCAGGATACATCACCTGACTGGAAAACGTCATCTTTTGTAACTCTTCCCCTGCCTTAACACTAGTTGATAGTGCTTCCAATTGCTTATGGGAGAAAAGAAGGTTTTCTGACAAAGAATTTAAAGCTTGTATTTCTCGCAACTGCGCTTTTTGACTTTGCTGATAAGCTAAAGCTGCAAAAGAGAAAGCAGCTATTCCCAAAATACTAATAACAGTTACAGCTTTTTGCGCTTGTTTGAGTCTGCTTTTTTCTTGCAGTTGTTGTCGTTGTCTTTCTTCTAGACAAGCAGCAATAAATCCCTGAACATCAAAAGATAATTCTTCAGTGTAATTGATATAAATATCTTCCGCTTCAGCCAAACGCACACCCTGCAACAAAAAATCAGATTGTTCACCCCCATGTTTCCATAGCTGTGCAGCTTGTTCAATTTGACGTTGCGATCGCAATCTCCCACGATTTTCTTCTAACCACCATCGCAAAGTAGACCAATAGCGAATCAGCACCTCATGGGCAACTTCTATCGTCACAGAAGAGGAGGGGGAGAGGGGGGGATGGGGAGAGGGGGGGAAAGAAAAATTATTCTCCTTGTCCCCTTGTCCTCCTTGTCCTCCTTGTCCCCCTTGTCCCCCTTGTCCCCCTTGTCCCCCTTGTCCTCCTCTCCCCCTCCCTCCCTCTTCCAAATTCACCACTACCAACTTCCCAGCAATTAACGCTCCCAGTGTCTTTTCTACCAATGGTGCCGGATATTTTTTCACAATCAACTCTGATTTATACACCCTTCGTCGAGTATCTTCCGTACCTTCACCTAACTGCGTCAGAGATAGAAAAATCCAACGAGCGCATTCTTGAGCTTCAGCGTCTAAACTCTCATAAACACCTTGCGCTTTACTTTCCAGCGCTCCTTTAATTCCACCCAAGTGCTGCTGATAAGCTTGTAAAGTTAACTTACCTGCAACTCGATGTTCCCACAACTGCTCTAAGACAAATTCTAAAAGCGGTAAATCTCCGGGTGAGGAGTGTAACTCTTGCAACAGTACTTCAACTAACACAGGTTCAACTGTTAAACCGACTTGTTCAGCAGGGTTAATAATGACGTGACGATACTCCTCCTCAGTTAAACAAGGCGGTACGAGAATGCTAGACTGTTGTAAAAGCTGCGCTAATTTCGGTATTTCCAAACAAGCTGCGATAAAATCTGCCCGCAGAGTGATGACTATTTTTAACTTATCTTGAGCTAATTCCAGTGCCCCTAATATAAGTTCTAAAAAGCTCTGTCTCTCAACAGCTTGGGCAACGGTGAATAATTCCTCAAACTGGTCTATAACTAAAATAATGGTTGGTTCTGGTCGATTACATACCCAGTGAGCAAATCCTTCTCCCCCTTGATACAACATTCCCTCTAGTTGTATTTGCTGATAAGCTTTTTCTTTCTCAGTTCCGCTATCTACTAAGCGTCGTGATAAAGCTAAGAGCGGATTTGCACCAGGACGAAAGCTTTTAATCCACCATTCTTCACTACCAGGTAATTGTTTACCGCACCGCAGTTGAGCGATTAATCCCGCTTGCACTACTGAAGATTTACCGCTACCAGAGGCACCAACTACGGCAAGAAATGACTTACTTGTCAGATGATGCAGAAGTTGCTGCGTCAAAGTTTTTCTACCGTAGAAATACTGAGCATCTTCCGGAGTAAAAGCTCTTAATCCCCGGTAAGGACAAAGCCCTAAATCAATTCCTTCCGTTAACTTGATATCTCTTGTACCAGTTATAGTAGGTATAATTTCGATAACCCCTTGAATCCCGGATACCCAAATGTGCAATGGTAATGTATTTGAACAAGATAATTGCAATTGAGTTATCCAACTAGCTACCGATAAACTGTTTTGGTGTTGGGCAGCTTTCAGGGTATCGTGAAGAACTTGGGTGAATTGTTCGGGATTGTATGACGGGGAAGCAGCAGCAATGATGCACTGTCCTTGTTCAGAACTTAGTTGCAAGTCTTCTATCCAATCTTGTAGAGACGCGAAATTTCGCGTCTGGTCAGCCAAATTTCGCGTCTGGTCAGACAAATTTCGCGTCTGGTCAGACAAATTTCGCGTCTGGTCAGACAAATTTCGCGTCTGGTCAGCCAATTGTTGCGTCTGGTCAGCCAATTGTTGCGTCTGGTCAGCCAAATTTCGCGTTTGGTCAGTCAAATTTCGCGTTTGGTCACAAGGACAGTCTAAGATGATAATTTGTTGAGTGTAAGGCGATCGCCTGAGTTGTTGTCTTAACCAAGAGCGACTCAATTGAATATCCGACCCCACTAGCAACACAGCTTCCCCCGTTTCAGTTTCCTTTATTTTTCCACGCAAATATAATAAAACTGTTGCGTTATGTTTTAAATTTTGAGAATCTTGCTTTTTCTGCAAGCAATCCTGCATTCCTTCTTGAATATATGAAGCTGTTATCTTATCAGCTTGTGGCAAATACTCTAACTCAAAGCCACCAACACCGCACAAAAGTTTACAAAAATCGAGAGTCGTCTTATTAGTTGTCAGTCCCTCAACAATCAGCGCTTGTCGCAAAGAAGACGATTCCACAACTTCTGATTTTAAGCCAAGAATAATTTCCCCAACTCCTTCCACAATCCGCTTCGGAGTTTGCAAAGGATATTCTGAATAAAGTCTAGTTTCCCCTCTACCTCTTTTTTGCTGATTAATCAGTCGCAGTTGTTGATTAGTTTGCTCAATGTATTGCTGCGTCTGATGATAAATATATCGATAAAGACTGTCAGCTTCAATCAAACCCCGTGCATCAGCAGCTTCACCTCGCAACCCCCGCATTAAATAATAAGTAAAGACTCCGTGTCCTAACTCCGGAAATTCCCAAGATTGTTGATCTGTGTCGCAAGAAAGCAAAGCATAAAATCCTCTACTCTTTTTGGCTTTCTGCCGCAACAAGTCTACCATTTGCGGTGTCAGGTTTTCGGAGTTTGGTATTTCTCCTTTTGCTCCCTTGAGTGACATACTGCCGCTATGACAAGCATCCAACAATACCAACTGAGTCTGCGCTCTACTATGTCCCAATAAATGTAATAATTCTTGTAATCCTAAACCTGTGTTGAGTAAATTATCGATTTGCGTATCTGCCAGACACAAAACTACCTGCCCAGAGTTTGACTCTACCATCCCGTGTCCAGAAAAATAAAATAAAATCGTGTCTTGTGGTTGAGCCGCAGCACCAATTTGCTTTAATGTAGTACGAATATTTATTAGTGTAGGCAACTGTAACGATAAATCGTGGTGACTCCACACTTCCGTCTGCGGAAAAGCTTGAGTTGCATCTGCTAAAGCTTCCGCTAAACCCTGGCAATCAACCGCTGAATAGCGCAAACAAGGCAATCGCTCATCCTGGTATTGGTTTACACCGACCAACACCAACCAAAGTTTTGCCTGTCCGGTTTCTAAAGCATAAGTTGAGCGACTTGTAGCAACGCCTAATGGAGACATTTTTTTAAATTACAATACAGGGAATAGCAATCAATCTCAAAAATATACGGTAAAAATTTAGACTGATATAAATACTGATTATTTAATATGCTAAAGCTTTTCTAGGTTGACTGCTACGAGTTTATGCGTTGTTGTTGAAGGATATATCCGGAAAAATTTACAAATCTATAGAAATCCGGTTTGATTTTTGAACAAAATTACTCCCGGAGCGCTGGAAGAATACCTAAATTTTTTTAACGAACCGCTAAGACGCTCCTGTACTCCAAGAAAGAAAAGAAAGTAGGTAATCTTGTAATGGTCTGGGAGTAGTTATTCTTAGGCTGGGTTAGACCTAAAAGCAAAAGATGCTCGCTGATGATTAGACATCTCCAGAAATGAACTATGCGTTGCCCAAAACCCTTGTAGAGACCTTAAATTTAACGTCTCTACATTCTTTTTCAAATAGGTTGTCTATTGAGGAATAAATTTGCTCCCGGTGAGCGATCGCATTTCGCGTTTGGGAATCATGGGAGAGGGAATTTAAGGGCAACTTAGTTAAAATTATTACATTTTTCTAAATTAACGTCGTCAGATTAGACAATTGTAATACTACCTTATACGCAAATTACACTTACAGCAGTTTTAGTATTTTAAACTACACTATTTTATTTTTCCGGTTGAGAGAAAAAAGATGACTTTAGTCCTGACTACGAACTTAAAATAATCTGCCAGTTGCGTCAACCCTCAGAAAATTTACTGATTATTTTTTCTGGATAGTTATAAATAATGCATTTGTAATTTAATATACTAAATCCGACTTAAAGATCCGACTTTGCCGACTAGCGTGGAAAGGCGTAAGAGTGCTAACTGTAAATACAACGAACGAATATGACACTTGCGAATGCTTAAACCTGCATGGCAATACTTCCCAGGCTTTGTGTTTTCAACTTTGACATACTCACCGGGAATCAACGCCTCGGTGATTCTTGACGCTTCAACGGATTCCGCTACCGAAGTAGTCTTAAAATTCCTCTGCGTCCGTTTAGAGTCGTGGCAATGCCCTATCCCGACTTTATTTATATTTTTTGCAGCATTTTCATCTCTGTCGTGTTCAGCGCCGCAATTTAAACACTTCACCAATCGAACTTTTAAATCTAGCTTTCCCCATCTATACCCGCAATCAGAGCAGACTTGGCTTGTTGGTTCCCATCGACTTATAACGCGAAAAACCCGATTAAGTTTTTCAGATTTACCTTCGCATAACGTTCTAAATTCTCTCCACCCTTGAAGACTAATAGCTCTAGAAAGTTTACGATTCTTGACCATACCCCAAACATTCAAATCTTCCAAAATAATAGTTTGGTTTTCACTAACAATTTTCGTAGACAATTTGTGCAAGAAATCTTTGCGAGTATCTGCAATTTGGTTATGCAGTTTTGCAATTCTAATACGAGTTACATTTCTGCGTTTTGACTCTTTGGGTTGACGTGCTAGTTTTTTCTGAAGTTTACGAATTTTCCTATCTGTAATTAAATATTTAGGACTTTCAGCTTTTGTTCCATCCGACATTACAGCAAAGGTTTTAACCCCTAAGTCAATACCAATACTTTGGTTTTTAGCATCAATATAAACAGGCTCAATCTCTACTACAAAACTGAGGAAATAACGATTAGCACAATCCTTAATTACGGTAACAGAACTAGGGGCAGAAGGTAACTCTCTAGACCAAATAGGACTAACATTACCAATCTTAGTTAAATAAACTTGTTTCTCCTGAAAAGAAAAGCCACCAATCCGGAATCGTGCTGATTGTTGATTAGTTTTCTTTTTAAATTTGGGTCTACCAGCTTTCTTACCTTTTCTCTTACCTTTTAAAGAATCAAAAAAGTTTTTGTATGCAACACCCAAATCAGCAACTGACTGTTGCAATGGGATGTTAGACACTTCAGACAGCCATTTGCGTTCTTCGGTTTTTTTAGCTTGAGTAATAACTAGTTTTTGTAAGTCGTTATTACTTGGCAACTTTTCTGATTGCTTGCAAATAGCCAGGGCATCGTTCCACACAACACGAACGCAACCAAACAACTGAGCTAAACTCTGTTGTTGTTGGTCTGTTGGATAGAAACGATATTGATACCTGGCTTTCATGGCTAGTGGTATAATGGGTCTGTAAATATATTATATATTGGTCTGCATAAAATGACAACCGGATTTCGCAGAGAAAGGCATAGTGTTACAGATTTAAAAATACATTTGGTCTGTGTGACGAAATACTGTAGGTCTGTATTTACATTGGAAAGTCTTGCGGAAATTGAAAAGTCGTTTCAAGAGGTATCTAAAAAGATGGATTTTCAAATGATTGAGTTTAATGGTGAGGGTAATCATGTTCACGCGCTGATTGAGTATCCGCCTAAGCTATCCATCTCTCAAATAGTTAACGCATTAAAAGGGGTTTCCAGTCGCCGCTACGGGCAAGCCGGATACAAAAAACCCCATAAAGAAGCCCTATGGAGTCCTAGCTATTTCGCTATTTCTGTAGGAGGTGCCCCGCTAGAAATTCTTAAGCAATACATTAGAAATCAAGAAAAGCCGTCAAGCGAAGGACGGGGCTTGAGTCCCATTTTTTTGGTCAATAATCCTAACTCCCTAACAAACAAGGATAACCAAACCATGAAAATAGCTAAAACCCTCCCCCTTCTTTTTATTTAAGTGCGATCGCCTGATCTCCTAGGGTGCTATACTTTCGGCTAATGCACCCTTTCTACTGTCAGTGCAATATCTACGACAGCCTACACCTACGCTCTTTTGGTTTGCGTTGAGATTTTTACTAGATGTCTCCATAAATTCATTATGCGTTGCCCGAAACCCTTGATTAGACTTAGCAATGCTACGTCTCTACGTCTTTGATCGAGATGTCTATTGAAGAAATAGAGAGAGCGATCGCTTATTTTCCCCAAGCAACTGCTCTATAAAGAAATCGTTCAGGGACGAACCCCTCGATAGCTTATCTATTGCGATTCAGCCATTAACGCATCACAATTTGGAAGTCGCAAAAGTCTTGACTACAAAATAAAATAATAACCCACGCTGGGTAATTCCTAATAAAATTTACTTAATTTTTTTCTATAGACGATCGCAGGTACACCTATGTTATACCTGTAATGATTTATTTTGAACAATGAGTTTTAGTTTTTCAACTGGAAGTAACAAATGTGGGCGAATTTGCAGCAAAAAGCCTTTATTTCCTTAACAAATCTGGAAACTGAAAACCTATGGACAAACCAAGTCCAATTGTCGGGTTTATCTGGGTGCCACACTGATTTTTGGCAGTTATGGGAGCAATATCAAGATTATTTTTACAGATGTTGCCTAAAGTGGATGGGAGGTAATAGTCATGATGCTGAAGACTTACTCAATCAAGCAATGCTCAAAGCCTGGAATCTCTGGTTAGATTATGCCGGAAAAATCACCAATCCCAAGGCTTGGTTGACTCGAATCATCCATAACCTGAGTGTAGATATATATCGACAACGCCAGCGAGAGACGCAAATTACAGAAGATGCAGCAGTTAGTTCTGGGCTGGAATCTACTGAGTCAAAACTTTTACGTCGTGAACTAAGCGTATACCTGCGCTACAAAATTGAGTCCTTACCATCTAGACTGCGTGACCCTTTTATTCTCCGCTACTGCCAACACAAGTCATACAAAGATATTGCCAAGCAACTCACCCTCTCGGAAGACAACGTTTGGAAACGGGTTCAACAGGCACGAACTATTCTGCAAAACCAGTTGAACAAGTATCTATTGGGGGAAGATAACACTTCTTTAGATTCTCCCTCTTTCAAAAAGGTGAATTCCACAAACATCTCCCAGCCTACCTCCCAGCAGCAACTTCATCATCTAGAGACGTTGTATACAACGTCTCTACACCCGATTGCAGAATGTGGGTTGGAGAGGGGTGAAATCAACAACCCCGAACTCACATCTGACTGGGAAGCATCCATAACATGCGATCGCATCGAACAAATTAACTATCAAGTAACCGTTACATGTCTGGAAACCTTGCCACACAATTGGTACAGTTCTCCCAGTCCTCTGGGGTGGATCTGAATGTTCACTTGGTCTTAGACGAAAAGCCAACGAGACAAGAACAGAAGCTGAAAACCTTAAGTAAGTACGTGCAGAAGTATCCCCAAGGATGGAAGAAACGACTAGAATTGGCTGATTTACTCTACTCAATGGGAATTTGGCAGCAAGCGATCGCAGAGTATCGACAAGTGATTTCGCGATCGCCTCAATTGATGAATGTGCGGCTGCAACTAGCGAAAATCTTACAAATGATGAAACGAGAGGCAGAGGCTATAGAGCTATATCAGAGTGCCTTACGACTATGCTGTAATCAAGGAACTCAGCACCATATCAGCGGATTGATTGCTCTGTGTAAAGGTGATAGTCAAAAAGCGATCGTTGCTTTTGATTTTGCGGCTGACCTAGAACCTGACAAAATAGTTCACTGGCTGGCATTGGGACAGGTGCAGATGGAAAGAGAAAATCCGATTGGGGCTTTACAAGTCTTTTCACGGGTTTTGTCACTCAACCCAGACGATATTGTGGCATTGATTCACAGCTATGACATGCTGATGGCAGTGGGAGACTTTCAGGAAGCTAGGCAGAAGTTAAATAGAGCGATCGCCTTAGCTCCTGATGATTTCCGGGTACTCCAGCGACAGCTAGATCAGCGTTGCAGCATGGGATTGGTATCTAATGAAGAGGGGAAGCAGACGAAAAAGCTCATTGGTTCTATGCTACGACAGGCTCCTCATGGGGCTGAAGCTTACAAATCACTAGCGTATTATCACATTTACCGAGGGGATTGGGCACAAGGGGCAGAGGTATTAGCAGAGTTTACAGAGCAACACCCCAATAATCCTAGTGGTTGGTATTACTATGGGCAGTACTTATTCCACACTGGGGAATGTCATCAGGCAGCTCAGATGATGCTCAAAGCATATCGTTTGTATCCCGACGATTGTGAAATCTATCGGGGGTTGTGTAGGATTTTGCCAGTTGAAGCTCTACCCCTCTCATCCCAGGGAGGTAATGTAAACCTAGCTTTGATAATAGAAGAAATGCTGAAACGGTTTCCCCAACGCTGGAGTGTTTGGGCAACGGCAGGACGGGTGCTAGTAGAAAGTTTGAAAGAGATTGAGCGGGGGTGTAGTGTTTCTCTGCAAGGAACGCAACTCCAGCCACAGTTACCTGATGCTTGGTTTCGTCATGGACGGGTTTTGGCTTTGGCGCTTAAACACCAGCAAGCTGTGGAGGCGCTACAGCAAGGATGGCAGTTATTACCAAAAGGGGGGGGTTATCTGCAATCTCTACCTGCGGCGGTGTGGCTGGGAGAGAGCTATCAGGTGCTCTTAGATGATGTGGCGAGTCGGAAATGGTGGGAAGAGGCTTGTTTGCAAGCTAAAAAATTGATGACGTTTAACCCAGCCACAGCTGATTACTGGCAAGGGAGAGCCTTAGAAGGATTGGGTGATACTTTCGGGGCTATGAAGGCTTATCGAAATGCTTTGAATTTGCAGTTGTTTTATCCACCCCGCAGAGAGGTTGAGGCAGCTGTGAAACGGTTGCAAGCTATGGTGCGAAAGGATAATCGTGCTTGAGGTGGGTTTGATGGAGGGCATTTTTGAGAAAAAACGCCTCTAACTCGAAAAATTCGGAAATTGACCTTTAGAAACGTCTTAAAAATGTAGAGATGAAGGACAACTCTGAGTCCTTACGTAAAAACTCATAAATATCAGGAGTTTTCACCATGAAATTAGGTAAATGGATTAGTGCGATCGCAGCGTTGCTCTTTGCTTTTAGCGTGGCAATTATTGCCAGTCCTTTGACTGCTGCGGCTGCTCCTAGTAGCTATCAACTAACCTGCTCAGGTATCTCTCTTCGCGAGAATGTACTATCAGCCACTTGCAGAACAAGGAATCAATCACTCAATTCAACTTCCATCACCTTGAGAGGAATTGAAAATATTGATGGAACCCTCAAAGTTCTTAATCCTCAAAAAATTGCTAACTTTAACCTGACTTGTGCAAACACTTCTGTCACTGGAGATCAACTTTCAGGCAAATGTCGAAAGATGAATGGTGCATTTGTACAAACCCTTACAGGCATAAATGGAATTGAAAATATTGATGGAGTCTTAAAGTACACAAGTCAAGCATAACTGCGATCGCTTGATTGAGGAAGGTGCAAAGCGCCGAAAATACGGCACCTTCCAATAGACATCTCCAGAGAACAATAGACATCTCCGGAAAAGAATGTAGAGACTTCGTATTTCGCGTCTCTACAAGGGTTTCGGTTAACGCATAATTAATTTCCGGAGATGTCTAATGTAGAGACGTGAAATTTCACGTCTCTACAAGGGTTTGGGCAACGCATAGTTCATTTCTGGAGATGTCTAATGAAGGAGAGTGCGATCGCTCTTTTGATTTCAGTGGGAATCGCTATAATTATTTCACTTAACATATTCCCCTCCTTATTTTGTTCCTGGAGGGTATTTTATTAGACATCTCCAAAAATGAACTATGCGTTGTCCGAAATCCTTGTAGAGACGATTCTGTGCTACGTCTCTACATTCTTTTCCGGAGATGTCTATTAGACATCTCCATAAATTAATTATGCATTAACCAAAACCCTTGTAGAGACGCGAAATACGAAGTCTCTACATTCTTTTCCGGAGATGTCTATTACTTAAGTGGCTATCTGCGGTCAGCTCCGCTAACACAGGTATCACCCACCAGACTAACTAGCAACGCCGGGTTAATAACCAAAAGACATAGACGTGAAAATGAATGTAGAGACGTAGCATTGCTACGTCTCTTGGGGTTTGGATAACGCATATCTAATTTTACCAGATGTCTAAAGCACTAGCACCCTATCGCTTTAATCGAATACACCTAGAGACGATTCTGTGCTACGTCTCTACGAGGAGAGGGGTTTTATATATGTACTTCATTGTGCGCCACCTTGGGGATTTTACAATAATTTTGTCGTGCGATCGCTCTTTTGATTTGAATTGAGATTCGGAATAACTAGAGCGATCGCTTATCTTCCCCAAGCAAGTGCTGCTGCTACACCCGTCGTACAATACGGTTCGGTTAACGTATGTAGAGACGTTGCACAAGATAAGTCTCTACAAGGGTTTTGGGTTCACAAATATTCTTAACCGAACCGTATTGACCCGTCGTAGACATAGCCTTTTGAGACTCTCTACCCTAAGGGGGAGGAACATCCACACCCCTTGAAGCCAGACTCTACGTATCTTTTCATGCAATCAAATATGAGTTCTATATATACTTAACTAGAGAAAAATTAGGGTTGGGTATGGGAATGGAAAAATGAAAATAAATATTAATTTTTTTCATTGCGATAACTAAGTAGAACGTATTATACTAGCACTTAAGTATATAAGATTACCAAGAACAAATATTTGACCAAGGTAATCTTGGGAGTTGGGATTTAAAATTTTGGATTGGGTGACACGCTATTTATCAGGATACTAAGACTTTTCAGCCCAACCCCAAATAAAAAGGGTGCAAATCTACGATCGCCGAAACGACAGAAGACTGCATAAATAAACTCAAGGAAATCTATTAAGTCTGTGAAAGGGTACAAACCGAAAACAGTTTAGGCTATTAATTGTTTTGGCAAGTTTACCCTATTTTTCGGAATGCTTTGATGGCATTGGGTAGGTAAACGTATTGCAACAAAAGTTTTAGTCTCACACACACCAGGAGATTATTTGAGATGAAAACGCGAGTTTTAAGGGTCATACAAGTTATTTTCAAATCCGGTGCATTGAAATTTATCAAAGAATTGTCGAAATTGAGTCGCACAATTTTGAAGTTAAAATCCCAAATGCAAAAGAGTATGAATAAGTCAGGTAATAAACAGGAAAATCCACTACAAGAACAAACAGAAGAAGTTTCCAGGAGAATAGGAGAACCGACAGTCGATCCGCAACCACCAGAACCACCAACTACTGTACGACTGGAGGAGGAAATTTCCAGGAGAATAGGAGAACCAACAGTTAGTCAGCAACGACCAAAGCCACCGAGTCCTACCCGAGTCAGAAAAACAGGAGTTGCAACGGTGACTAAGCAACCACCGAAACCACCTCGTCCACTGCGATAGTAGCTTTATCAATAAAAGTAAAAAATACACGAAAAATGAAAAAGCAAATTGTCATAGCGATCGCCTTACCAATAGTACTAGCTAGTGCAACATCTAGTTTTGCTGGTGAAGTTGTGAAAAAGCCAGTAATAACACCCAGCACCGTCAAACCAGTCGTATCTGTACCCATAACTGGTACTGGAGAAGATACACACAGAAATGGTGAAGGGAATATCGGAAAAAAACCCGTAAAACCTCCTACACCTCCGCGTAGAGAACCAATTTTGGTCAACCAACGCCAAATTTTACAGCCAGTCAACTCTACTCTCCCAAGTCAAAACACAAATCGCCCTTTTGCTTATTAAGCTTAGGGTTATTCTCTAAATAATCATGCAACCATTGACAACTGCGAACTAACAAATGATCTAAATCTGTGGTTTGCAGCTCTTTGCTGTCAATACGCCACAGTTTAGCGGTACCGTCGTTACTAGCGCTAGCAATCATCTTACCGTCAGGGCTGAAACTGACATCAGTGACAGATTCGCTGTGTCCCCAAAAAGTTTTTATTTCTATACCATCTTTACTCCATAATTTCACTGTTTTATCATTACTGACAGAAGCAATCATGCTACCTTGTGGGCTAAAAGTTACGCCCCAAACTGCATCGCTGTGTCCTTGTAGAGTTTTCAGTAACTTACCATCGCTTACCCGCCAAAGTTTAATAGTTTTATCAGAACTAGCAGAAGCGAGGATATCACCTTGCGGGTTAAAACTTACACCACTAACTGCGTTAGTATGTCCGGTGAGAGTTCGCAGTAATTTACCATCTTTCACCCGCCAGATTTTCACAGTGTTATCTCTGCTAGCAGAAGCGAGAATATCACCTTTCGGATTAAAACTGACACGAAAAACTTCACCGTTATTTCCAGTTAAAGTTCTGATAAGTTTCCCATCCCTAACTCTCCATAGTTTAATAGTTGCATCCGCACTCGCTGAGGCAAGAATATCTCCTTTCGGACTGAAAGTGGCATTATTAACTTCATGTTCATGTCCTATAAGAGTTTTAATCATATAGTCGTCACGAGTCCGCCACAGTTTCACCCATCCTTCCCCACCAGAGGTAGCCATAGTTTGTCCATCAGGACTGAAACTGACACCAAAGACAGCATCTCTATGTCCAATACGAAAAGGTGGCTTATCAAATCCTTCGAGAGAGGAGTGCAATGTCATACTCGGTATATCCCAAAGTTTGATTGTTTTGTCCTCATTGGCTGTTGCTAACAAATTACCCTGAGGATTAAAGCTGACACCATTTACCGAAGACTTATTATTTGAGAAAGTTTTCACCAAAGAGTTATCTCTTTGCCAAAGTCTAACAGTTTGATCTGCGCCGGCGGATACTAAAGTCTGACTGTCCGGACTGAAACTGACTCCATAAACAGCAATACTGTGTCCTAGGAATGTTTGTAATAAAGTTCCATCCTTCGGGTTCCACAAATTGATAGTTCTATCTTTACTTGCTGAAGCCAAAGTTTCACCGTCAGGGCTGAAACTGACATAATTAACTCTAGCAGTATGTCCGACAATAGTTTGTAGCAAAGTGCCGTCACTATTCCAGATTTTGATAGTTTTATCACCACTACCACTAGCAATCGTCCTACCTTGTGGACTAAAAGCCACACTAATAACTTTATCCGTATGTCCAGTTAAAGTTTTTAGCAAAGTACCGTCGCTAATTCTCCAGATTTTAATAGTATTATCAGCGCTACCTGAAGCAATTGTTTGACTGTTGGGACTAAAACTAACACTATTGACTTCACTGCTATGACCTGACAAAGTTCTGAGAAGTTTACTATCACTAACTCTCCAGATTTTAATATTTTTATCAGCACTACCACTAGCAATCATCTGACCGTCAGCAGACCAAGAGACGCTGAAAACCTCAAGATTATCGGCGTTGATAGTTTTAATTAAAGCACCGTCAATAGTCTGCCACAGCTTCACAGTGCCATCAAAACTAGCGGTAGCAATCATTTTACCGTCAGGGCTAAAAGTAACATCCTTAATTGCTTTTTTATGTCCTGACAAAGTTCCCAGCAACTTACCATCACGTCGCCAAAGATTCACTGTTTGGTCATCACTAGCAGAAGCAATTGTTTGACCATCCGGACTGAATTTGACACTAACTACAGCTTTAGTGTGTCCTTCTAAGCGGTTGAGTTCTTGAGTGTTAGAAAGTGCTTGACCTAGAGCAGCTAAGGTCTTAAATTTAACATCTTCCGATGCCCCAATTGTCTGCTTTAATTTTTTTCCAGCTTCGACACTGCTAATAATTGACTCAAGCTGCTGATTGGATAAGATATCTGCTTTTGATAAAGAATTAGCAGCAACAATTTTGTTTAATTGTGCGGTTTGATATTGCAAATAAGCTAACCAACCGATACTGGGAACAGCTACAACCAACATACTGATAATAGCGATCGCTACTCGTTGGCGTCTGAGTCTGGTCTTTAACTGAAATTGTTGGCGTTTTCTTTCTGCTAAACAAGCTTCAATAAATTGTTGAACATCAAAAGAAAGTTCATCAGTATATTTAATGTAAATATCTTCCGCTTCAGCCAACCGCACACCCTGCAACAAAAAATCAGATTGCTGACCACTTTGCAACCATAATTGTGCAGCTTGCTCAATTTGACGTTGCGATCGCAATCTACTACGATTTTCCTCCAACCACCAGCGCAAAGTTGACCAGTGGCGAATTAGAATTTCATGGGCTACCTCTACCGTCACTCCCTGGGGGATG
>NZ_JAOWRF010000319.1 GCF_025753815.1 Plectonema radiosum NIES-515
GGAGTTAGGAGTTAGGAGTTAGGAGTTAGGAGTTAGGAGTTAGGAGTTAGGGGTTTGGAGTTAGGAGTTAGGGGTTTGGGGTTTGGGGTTTGGAGTTAGGGGTTTGGGGTTTGGGGTTTGGAGTTGTAGAGACTTCGTATTTCGCGTCTCTACAAGGAGGGGAGGAGCGGAGTTAGGGATCTTCCAACTAACACCGAACAACTAACAACTAACAACCAACAACTAACAACTCCTAACTCTTGGTAACTGTCGCTTTCTCAAAAGAGCGCAGGAGCATTTTTCGTCCTAAATCAATATCTGATGCTGCACACAGCCAATCTGGGTGTGCAGTCATCAACAAACTATCTAAAGTCTCTTGATCGAATAGATGCCAGACTAAAGCTTCATTAATTTGAGTTTCTACAGCATAACAGTTGAGACTGACACAGTAAATCGTGCAAGCACTGGCAATTCTATTCAAAGTCATTTGTTTGCCAGGACTGAGTGAGCGAAATTGCTGCATCGCTTGCTTCAATTCACTGAGGCAAGATACTGTTAACCCAGGGAGTGCTATTGTCAGATTGCTATCTCCATTCACTGCAATCCAGTAATGACGACTGGGGTCAATTCCTACAAGCCAAGGTGATTCATCATCAAGGCAATAGCGTGGCGACAAATAAAAGGCTACTTCCATAGGAAAAATCATGACGCGTGCTTTTCATTTTTTTGCTGATTTGGTGAATCAGTCGGCAAGAACCGTTTCCGTTCCGTCGAACTGATTCTCCCGTTGGGTGACAATCAAGGTGGGAGCTTTTTTGGCACAAAATCGGCAAAATGTGAGTTAATGTTTTAATATTTAATGATGAAAAGCTATAACTCAAATAAACTTAGGAAAAATTTTAAGTTTGTTAACAACTCTCAATATGTAAAATACGTAGTCAGCGATTTATCGCTTAATTTGCCCACTACGTGCCCACTACGAGAGCAAAGTTTTTTCAACCTTCTGGCTTATTTGCCTAGTTCATTCAGACACAGTGATTTCTAACTTGAGACAGTTACCACCATCACTCTGCAACTGGTATTCCACTTTATCCATTAAACGATGCATAATCAGCCAACCATAACCGCCTTCTTGCTTGTCCAGTGGGTCAGGAGGAAAGTAGGTAGACATATCAAAGCCCTCACCGCGATCCCAAACTTCTAAGGCTATATCTTGGTCTTTGAGTTCCAAGCGAATTAAAACTGGCGCATTGGGCTGATCTTTGTGGGCGTGACGTACTGCGTTTGAGTAAGCTTCCACCAAAGCTAGCCGCAAACGACTTGATAGCCGTGACCAATCAACTGTCTCTCCTAACTGGATTTTTAAGCATCCTAGGAGCCAGTTTTCCACGATGCTTAAAAACTTCAAATCACTTGGTACATGAAGCTCACTTTTCATTACTTACATAACCTCCAGTGAGAGAATAGTTTGGTCATCTTCTTGAACGTTGTTGTCTCCTTGGATGCGGGCTAGCAAATGGTTGAGAGAAAGTGGTTTCGGCTCACTTTTTAAGAGTTGCCAAAGACCTTCTTGATTCAACATAGAATGGCTAGCTGGCTGTGTGCCATCCACAGTTTTTTTGTTTAACTGCGTCTGGTTTAAGACCATTGCTTCAGTAATACCATCACTGGCAAGTAATAACATATCTCCAGCAGAAAGAACTAATTGACCAGACAGTGCTTGCCATTTGGGTAAAATCCCTAAAGGAATGCTGCGTACCTTGAGGTAATTGGGATTTTCTGCCAAATTTGCGCTTGCTGTCCAATGCATGGGATATATGTGACCGGCATTTGCGTAAACTAGTTCCCTAGTGGTGGGGGTATAACAAGCTAACACAAGGGTGATGAAGCAATTGTTGCTGATCAAGTCCTCAGATAAAGCATGGTTGAGATTTTGCATAATTACGTTTGGCGGTGGGGGCAATTCTAGAGATAATTCGCGGCGCAAAACGGAAATAGCACTTGACATGAATAAAGCTGCCGGGACACCTTTGCCGGAAACGTCACCGACTGCTAACCACAAGTCACCTTTAGGATGAGCAAAAACTTCAAAAAAATCTCCTCCTACTTCGCGAGCAGGGTAGCAGCAAGCTTGGATTTTCGTGCCTTTGATTTGAGGTAAGCTTTGGCGCAGCAGGTTATTTTGTATTTGGCGGGCAACTTCTAACTCGGTGCTGATTTGTTGTTGTTTTTCTTGCAAGCGTTGATAGAGTTTTGCTTGGGAGAGGGCTAAAGCTGCTTGTTCGGCGACTCCGGTAATTAGCTGGATATCTTCATCTGGCCAAGTGCGATGGCCTTCGCCCTTGGCTAGCGTGTCCGTTGGCGTTGGCACAGAAGCCTCTCGTTCGCGGAGCCTCTCCGACAGGAGAAGAGAAGGACTCTCGCGTCCTTGTTGATATAAAGCAAGAACCGCTAACAGTTGTTGCTGATAGCTTATAGGTACAACTAGTTGATGACAGCAGCCGTTTTCTACCTCTTGAGATAGCTGATATTGACGGGTTTCAAGAACTTTTTCAATCAACAAGCTGGGGTCAAAGGTGCAACACTTGATGGAAACTTTGGGATTTTGGTAAGAGTACTCATCTACAGTCAGGCGATCGCTTTCTACTGGTTTGAGTAAACAACAAGTCGCTTCAAATGTCTGTCCAATAATGGCGACAATCTGTTGCAGCATACCGCTGTAGTCGAGAGACTCGCGAATTGCTGTTGTCACCGCATTAAACAAAGATTCTCGCCGCAAAGCGCGACGCAACTCGTGGGTGCGTTTCTTCAACACCAGATATGTATCAACCGCTTGCCAGACTACTGCTTTCAGGCGATCGGGATTCCAGGGTTTAGTAATATACTTAAACACCTGACCGGAGTTGATCGCGTCTACCAAATCCTCCACATCAGTAAAACCTGTCAGCAAAATCCGAATCGTATCCGGAAAGCGATCTACTGTGCGACTGAGAAATTCTGTGCCGTTCATCTCTGGCATTCTTTGGTCAGAGATAATTACAGCCATTTCGCCTTCTTTGTCTAAGATTTCGATGGCATCTCGTGCGTGACTTGCTCTATATACTTGAAAATCTCGCCTAAAAGTGCGGTAGAGTAAATCTAAGTTATCTGGCTCATCATCCACCACCATCAGCTTTAGTTTGCCTACATCTGTCTCAGTCATATTTGACTTTATTTTTCAGATTCTTTAATAGTGAGATTTTGCATTATTTATCTCACCTGATAATTAACAAAACAATAAAAAAGTCAGTACTCATTAAAGAGAAGATACCCACTTTAAAGGTATAAATTCCTCAAAGGTGTAAACTTACCTTTAATCGTCAAAACTCATTAAAGAGAAGATACCCACTTTAAAGGTATAAATTCCTCAAAGGTGTAAACTTACCTTTAATCGTCAAACTTGGCTATGGTTGGCGATTAATTTTATCCCACTAAGCCAGAACGCAAGGCTCTGACTGCTGCTTGGGTACGGTCATCAGCACATAGCTTATTCAAAATATTTCGGACATGAGTTTTCACCGTTCCCACGGTAATGTACAGTCTTTCGGCGATTAATGCATTACTACAACCTTCGACTATCAACTGTAACACTTCTAACTCTCTTTCTGTCAGGGTGTATGGGTCAATAATTTCTTCATTTTCACTTTGATCTTGCTTTAGGGGAAAGCCTTTACTATCCACTGATGGCACTTCTGGCTTGGATGTATTTTGTTGTGCTTGTTGTAAAACTATGCGAGCGATCGCTGGATCAATCCAAGAGTTGCCATTGTAAGTTACTCGCACTGCTTCAAGTAAATTATCAAACCCGATATCCTTCATGCAGTAGGAATCAGCCCCAGCCGCAAAAGCTGCCAGCACCGCTTCTTTATTATCCCGCAATGTCAAAATTAACACTTTGGTTTCTAAATGTTGTTGACTACCAGTAGATTTTACTTCGCGTGTCAGCTCAATGCCATCCTTATCTGGTAAACCAATATCTATAATGGCGATATCTGGATGTAACGTTTTTAACATTTTCATTCCTTCCGCCGCAGTCGCAGCTTCGCCGACAACTTCAATTTCATCCTTTTGTAGTAGTGCTGTTTTAATACCCACACGGGTTAGGTCATGATCTTCAATCAGAGCTACACGAATTTTACTCATAATCAACTTCCGCCCGTTACACTACCTTAACTGTAAAATTGAGTTTGCTAAAAAGTCGTAGCAGATGCAGTTTTAAAACATCTGAAAAACATATCAAGGTGCTTTGGAAGTCAAATACATAAGAAGATTGCCCGTGAAGTATGGTATTTTTTCTTATGCGAACATGGCTAACAATAAAATCAGGACTGCTTTGGGACAACTAGAAGCACTCAATATCAATTAGTTTAACGGTAATGGGGCATGGGGAATAGGGAGATGGAGTAGAGACGTGACTAGGAACGTCTGTGGCGTTCTTGATGGGGAATTTGGAACAAATTTGATAGACTATCGTTCGATGAACTTGGTGTGAGGCTAATCAAGAATAGGGTATGTCTAAACGCTATAAAGTCTTTTCGGTTTTGGGACTACCGATTCATTTAATGACTAACTATCCCAACTGGTTGCTAGAGCGACTGCAACAAGGTGAGGGAACTCATGTGGTAACGCTGAATGCAGAAATGACTATGCAAGCAGAGCGGAATACATCTTTAGCTAAGGTGATTCAAGCTGCTGAATTAGTGATTCCAGACGGAGCGGGGGTAGTTCTGTATTTACAGTTACTATTAAGGCAAAAAATACAACGTTGTCCAGGAATTGAGCTAGCAGAAAAACTGTTGCAAGAAGTTGAGCGTCATACTGAGGCAAAAGTTTTTTTCTATGGAGGTGCACCGTCATTGGCTGCGACAGCCGCAGAGTTTTGGCTTTCTCAATTACCGAAATTGCGTATAACAGGTACTCACTCCGGTTACCATTCAGAAGAAGAAGAAGAAAAATTACGACAAACTCTTAGCCAATTACAGCCTCAAGTGATTTTTGTCGGTTTGGGAGTGCCGCGTCAAGAGTTATGGATTGCTCAAAACCGACATTTGTGTCCTCAAGCAATTTGGATCGGCGTTGGTGGTAGTTTTGATATTTGGTCGGGGACGAAATCTCGCGCTCCTGCGTGGTTGGGAGATAATAATCTCGAATGGCTGTATCGGCTTTATCAAGAACCTTGGCGTTGGCGCCGCATGTTAGCTTTGCCAGAATTTGCTTGGAAAGCTGTAGTTTATCGGTTAACGGCAAGAGGTGCAATTAGTTAAAAATCGCCCTGCGCCAAGAAATAGCCCTCAGACTGGAAGTCTGGGGCTATACAAACAAAGCCCACCTTCGTGGGCTATAAAATCTTGGTAAAGACGTTCCAGCGAAACGTCTCTACAATCAAACCTTGGTAAAGACGTTCCAGCGAAACGTCTCTACAATCGTGTGAAATGATAAATTTGGAGTTTTTGGTGTTGAATTTGTGATTCCTAGGTTCTGCCTGGGAATCCTTATTTTAAAGCTAATGTGTGGGGAAAATCCAGCAATGCCAGTATTAACACCGAAAGAAACCACTGAAAAATCTGTTCATTTTCAGGAGAAAGAAACTCAAGGACGCAGTAAAAGTACTGTGCCGATGGTGGAGTTGCGCTCGGTGACAAAAACTTATCACAATGGCTCTCAAGCGTTATTTGATTTGAATTTGTCGGTAAAACAGGGAGATTTTCTGTTTATTACTGGTCCTAGTGGTTCGGGTAAATCAACGCTGTTAAAACTGCTGTATGGTGAGGAGTTGCCAACACAAGGAGAGGTGATTGTTGATGAGTGTAATGTGGCAACGATGAAAGGCGATCGCTTGTCTTTTTTGCGCCGACGTATTGGCATTGTATTTCAAGACTACAAGCTAATTCCCCAGCGGACTGTGGCGGAAAATGTCACTTTTGTCTTGCAAGCTCAAGGATATACCCGGAAGGAAATTCTACGCCGCTTAGAACCAACTTTAAAGTTGGTAGGTTTACTTTCCAAAGCTCACTGCTTTCCCGATCAACTTTCTGGGGGGGAACAACAACGGGTGAGTATTGCACGAGCGATCGTCGCTACACCACCGCTAATTTTGGCAGATGAACCAACTGGAAATCTCGATTTTGATAATTCTTGGCAAGTGATGCAAATTCTCCAGAAGTTAAACTCGTTTGGAGCAACGGTAATTGTTACCACTCACGATGAACAGTTGGTGCGACGGTGCAATCATCCTGTGGTACAAGTTCGTAATGGTCAGTTGTATCGAAAGTAGTTGCTTAGAGCGTTGACGGTCAATGGTCAATAGTTATCCACTATCCACCATCCACTATCCATTAACTAATACAGCAGATTTCACTCCTTAGTTCGTACATGTATAAAACCCCTCTCCTTGATTAGACTATTCTGTGCTACGTCTCTACGTGTATTCGATTAGATCGATAGGGTGCCGTATGTATGCTGTTTGACTTTGGTGGAGAGAGGCTTCAAAGGAGTTGCCAGACCAGATGATATTTGTTCTACTAAATCTAGTGCTTGCAAACTCTCAAAAGCAGCTTCAATAATCATGACTTCTTTTTCACGACTAATAAAAAGTCGCAAGCATTCGCTAATATTTTGCTGTACAGAAGAGTCAATGCGGTTATTGGTCACGAATTTGGTGAGCCGACGCAGCGCAATCAAACGCTTCAGGGGGTCTTGTTCTGTCAAGGTGAGCAATAACCGATCTAGTTGTTCTTCTTCTCGAATGCTGTAAAAGCTGACGATTTGCCACACTAATAAAATTATAGTTAATAGTGTGCCCAAAGCTTGCAAAATTGCACCCGCCGCAATCCAAGGACTGTTGGAGTCAACCCAAATAGCAGCAGCCATGTAAGTGCTGAGGGTGGCAATACCACCACTTGTAACTGATAAAGCTAACCGACGGTTGGGACTGTTAAATAATTTACGAATTTTTGACCAATGCGATCGCCAATCCCACCGCTGCATTGAGTAGACTAAAACCATTATCCCAACGCCGACAATAATTGCCAACAGCAGTTTCCAGTTCCACAAAAGCATCGCAATGACAATTGTCAAAAACCCTAAGTATCCTCCAGGTTCTCGGTATGGTTGAAAATTTCGTTGCTTTGTGGCTCTCCCTGTCTTGAATAAAAGCGACCACTTTGCAAGCTGGTTGAGCAATTGCTGCCAAGAAGATGAAGCCTCTGCCACAGTGTTTACCTAAGGGAATTACAAGATTGCTTAATATATCAGTTTTCACTGATATCTGGGGTCTAGTTCACAATCAATATACTCTAAAAAGATACCTATAATTAGTCTGATATAACGATTTTGTCAAGGAGTTTTTACAGTTTTGTTTTAAAAACAGAAACTAAAGTCATCAATGATGAATTGACCATCAAAAGTGTTGAAGGTAATGCGGTGGATGTCATTCGCTGTTAAAGATAATAACGTGCTGGGGGGCAGCGCCGAGTCAGAGTTGGCAAGATTAGCTGCTGGTAGTGCTGTTTGGGTGAGTAGTTGGTTGTTTTGATCGTAAGCGCAAAGTACTAACCGCTGCGAACTTGTGACAAACGTACTAACGGAGCAGACAGGACGCAGGAAAGTAGCTTCTAAAAATCCGCTTTTGGGTGCCCCCATCAACACTGTCACCCCCGAATGAGCGGGAAATGCAGGGTTTGAGGGTTGTATGGCGATAGAATTATTAAATATGACACCCCACTGCTCATATTGTCGCTCCACAGCTTCAAAGCATTTCAAATCTTCTAAATTCAAACAAATACAAGTAGGTACAGCTACCTGTTCTTCGTCAATATCTATTTTATTTTGACTTGGCAAAGCTGAATCTATTGTTTGTTTTTCAATACTTATGTATTTCCCACGTAAGAATTTACAGTCTTCAAACGTTGGTACTTTATTCGATTGAAGAGTAGCCTCCTTTATCATGATGCCCCGCTTTACCATTGCCTAGAGAATATTTTAGTTACTAGCTACATCGGATTGATTATTTCTCGGTGCAGAACTAGAGTTATTAAGTGATATTAATGAAAAATTCGAGTATTCTTCATACTCAAAACTATCGGTAATATTTCTGACATAATAACATAAATAATTTATCAATTACCTCTATTCTAAGTAATACCCGCTACAAAGAGAAAACCTTTAGTGACGGTATTTTCGAGCATCAATCTTTGTAGAAACTGAAAAAAAAATCACAAAGTCTTTACAAGTAAGGCACTAGTTTTACATTTACTTAATCAGACGTAGGTGAGAGGTTGTAAAGTTCTCTGTTCGTCGATGATAAGAATAGTGGGAAATTTCAATTCCACACCCTAAGTGTTAGGGACAGATGAAGCAACTATCATTGGCGTTTAGGAACTATAACAGAAAACACAAAACATCTATGTTTCAGCCATTGGGATTTGAGCAACGCTCTGTAAATACGTCGCTGGGCAGAGTAGTATATTATACAAATGTTGGTTTGCCTTATGAGGATGAGATAACTGCCGGCACACAAAAAGAAACTTTAGTGTTTCTGCATGGCTTTGGTGGTGGTTCTTCTGCGTATGAGTGGTCAAAAGTTTATCCTGCTTTTGCTGCCGAGTATAGAATAATAGCACCAGACTTGATCGGATGGGGTAAATCTGAGCATCCAGCGCGAAATTATCAGATTGATGATTATATAACGACGATAGGTTTGTTTTTAGAGCAGACTTGTACAGAACCGGTGACAGTAATTGCTTCTTCGCTGACAGCAGCGTTTACAATTCGAGTAGCGATCGCTCATCCTGATTTATTCAAGTCGCTGATTCTCACTTTACCTGCCGGACTTTCCGACTTTGGCCAAGACTACTCCCGCAGCATTTTTGCCCAAATTGTCAGCGTTCCCATTGTCGATCGCTTGCTGTATACTACAGGAATTGCTACTAGTTCTGGTATTCGCAATTTCTTAGAACAACGGCAATTTGCCGAATCTAGTCGCGTGTACTCAGAAATTGTCGAAGCTTATTTAGAATCTGCACGTCAGCCGAATGCTGAATATGCAGCGCTGTCTTTTGTGCGTGGTGATTTGTGCTTCGACTTATCGCTTTACATTCAACAATTGACAACTCCCACAGCGATAATTTGGGGGCAAAAATCGCAGTTTACTGGTCCAGAAATTGGTCGTCGTCTCGCAGAAATGAATCCCCAAGCAATTCGCGTTTTTCTAGAGTTGGAAAATGTCGGATTAACCCCACAGCTAGAATTGCCTGCGGTGACTATTGGTTTAATTCGGCGATTTTTGCCTTTGTTGAATAGTTGATCAATATATAGCAGTCCACAAATTCCAAAAGATCCCCAACTTCTTTAAGAAGTCGGGGATCTGCATCTGTCCTACATTTTCAATGTCCGTTTAATTGACATTAATAAAAAATCCGAAATCCTTGTAGAGACGTTGCATGTGCTACGTCTCTACATCATATGTAATAAACCTGTCTTGGTATTACTTGTCTTTGAATCTTAAATCGATCACAGTAGCATTAAAGTTGTAATTAAAACCTTCTAACTCAAAAGGCATCCCAATTTTAACTTTACTATTACCTAAAACTGGTCCAGTTTCAGTGATATTCGCTTTGCCTTCTAAAGTCAAAAGCATATCTCGACTAAAATTGTTACCTCTAGGATCAGGCAATTCTTTGATCGAACCATCAGATTGAGGAACTGCTAAAGTTCTGGGTAATTCTTGAATAGATTTAATCGCAATTTGACCGTAGGGTTGATTGCGGATAATAATGTTAGTTTTTCCACCTTTTGCAAACCCTCTTTCATATAACTGTTGCGGGTCGCGTACATTCAATCCTCGAACAACTAAATCTACCTCAATTGGTACTGTTTTAGAGTTAATTTGAGCAACAGAACCAGAAGTTCCCGGAAAGACAAAGATGCCGAATATTACTAGTAAGATTACCAGCGTGGCACCGAAATCGAGAAGGTTGATTTTACCGAATAAGCGACCTTTGGAATCTAAAAGAGCCATAACCAGTTTTCAATTCTTAATAGCGGAATAATTGATTGTTGCAACGCCGTGTATAGTATAGAACCGCTTACCAGGAGTTGCTTGTTCTAAAAGCGGCTGGGATTCTCGGTCATGCGACAGTGTATCATGACGTGCCCAAAAGAAGTGCAAACCAAAGTGAAAAGGACTAGGTGACAATTTTTAGTTGCTGTGAGAATAAAAGCCTTAGAGAATGTTTTTTGTAGTTAGCCAGCCTTTTTGACTCATGTTTTGCGGCGAATTGAGCGATCGCGCCCAGTTTAGTATTAAGTAAAATGCAACTTAGAATTGCATAAATCCGTCCTCTAGTTTTACGTTCTCCTAAAATACTCAGCTGTGCCGGATTATGATGAATTGGAAAGGCTTAGTAAATTACGGTTTTTGGCGACATCGCTTGATTTATCCGTTGATTTCGGTAGTAGTTGCCTTGAGTCTTTGCTTGAATACACCTCTACCAGGCAAGGCTATAGATTTATTGCCTCTCATTTTGCAAGGTGCTCAGTTATTTCAGCTTTCTAATATATCCGATTCCCAAGAAGTGGATCTTGGTAAACAGATCAATCAGCAATTACAAGGCAGTGATATTCGTCTTTATCGTAATTCACAAGTAAATAACTACGTCCGGCAAATTGGACAGCGTTTAGTGCCATATAGCGATCGTCCAGATATTCCCTATACTTTCCAAGTGGTTGATGATGACGGTATTAACGCTTTTGCGACAATGGGAGGCTTTGTCTATATCAACATCGGTACAATCAAAGCCGCAGACAATGAAGCCCAACTAGCAAGTGTAATCGGTCATGAAATGGGTCACATTGGTGGAAAGCACGCACTCAAACAGATGCGGCAAAAAGCACTTGAAAGTGGACTGTTAACAGCAGCAGGTTTAGATCGAAATCAAGCGGTAGCTCTTGGTGTGCAAGTAGCGAGAAACCTTCCCCGCAGTCGTCAAAATGAATTTGATGCCGATCAAAGAGGATTAAAAACTTTGACACGCAGTGGTTATGCACAGTCAGCGATGCCTGCTTTTATGCAAAAATTAGTATCAAAGGGTTCTACACCAGGATTTTTAAGTACGCACCCAGCAACAGGCGATCGCATTGAAGCGCTCAAACGTTCCATTAACTCTCAACCTAGCAATCGCGGTGAAGGATTGGATGGTGCAGCTTATAAAGCAAATATTCGACCTTTACGTTAAAATCCCCTGTCCCCAAGGAGTCCCCTTCTCCCCAAGGAGTCCCCTTGATCACGCAGTCCCCCTGTCCCCCTTGATCACGCAGTCCCCCTTGATCACGCAGTCCCCCTTGTACCCAATTTCCACCGGATTGATGTTCGTCACAGCTTCCTCTAAGGGCAGAGTGCGAACACAAAGCTGGTTGACGTTGACTTGATAAACTAGGTTATTGGTAATGTCGAGTCCCGTCAACCAGCCACTGCGGTGATGATAAGCTCCTGTATCTATATCTAACCATCCGGGTCCTTGTGCTAGTAACCCAGGCGCAACGCCAGGTAAAGTAAAGGTGATGGTGTGACCGACAATAATCAGTTTATCTGCAAAGTAGGGCTTTTTCATGCTGTGAAATGCATCTCGCACCCAGCAAAACTGATCGGCTGTTTGTTTTGCCAAAGGGATTAACGGATCGACACCAGCATGAGATAACCAAACATCTCCTAAGTCCAGATATGTAGGCAAACTTAGCAACCATTCAAGATGATCGTGAGGAATAATCCCTTCTTGATAACTGGCTACAGTGGCTTGTCCCCCACTTTCAAGCCATGATTGCATAATTTCGGGGGTGATGGATCGAGAAGTCAGAATATTTAAGAACATCTGCTCGTGATTGCCAAGCAGACAGTGATAGCGATTTTCTTTAACAAAATTTATGACGTGTCTACTCTGAGGTCCACGATCAATTAAGTCTCCGAGAAAATAGACTTGATCGTCTGAGTCCGGGGCGATCGCCTGCAACAATATCATTAAAGCATCATAGTGACCATGCACATCCCCAATTACAATCCGGCGGTGCTTGATTTCACTCATCGATTTTTGGCTGGAATAACTCTGCTTAATTAAGCTACAGTTTTACCTAAATAAATTTCGGATTCACAGGTAAAAAATATTTCATCTCTTTTATTTTTATTTCCGGAAAATTAATCAATGCGGTTGACAAGCGATCGCTTCTCAAAAAGCTACGTCTCAAGCGATCGGCGAACATTTCCACCCCTGGCAAGCACTCTTATTAGAATACTTAGCTGGCACCATCAATAATTTGATAATTTGTATAAAAAAAACTAGTTATTCTGAATAATTAAATTACAGCAGTTTTCACTATTATTAGAGTATACCGCTCTTGTAGAGACGTTCCGCCGGAACGTCTCTACTATATTTCCGCCGGAACGTCTGTACTATAGTAAATTAGGATACTGTTGGTCATTCTTTAGTTTACAATCCCATTAGCATCAACAAGGAGTCAAGCCGTGTCTGAACAATTCTCAACTGAAATTAGCTCACGCATCTGCAATCACATGAACCAGGATCATGCTGATGCTATAGTTCTTTACGCTCAAGCTTTTGCTGGGTTAGCGGATGCGACAGCAGCAGAAATGCTGGCAATCGATGCTCAAGGTATGGATTTGAAAGCCCAAGTGAATGGAGAAGCTGTACCAGTTCGCATTCAATTCGACCATACTTTAGCAGATGCCCAAGATGCTCATCATACGTTGGTTGACATGATCAAGCAATCGCGGGTTAAAGGAAAATGATATAAAAGCGTGTTTTGTAGTGGGGGAAAAAGACTAATTTGTATTTATGCCAAAAATTCGGTTTGTAGATTTATTTTCCGGAATCGGGGGAATTAGATTAGCTTTTGAAGAAGCTGCTAATTCTTTAAATATAAAAACCGAATGCGTATTAAGTAGCGAAATTAACCCAGATGCTCAATTAGTATATGAAAAAAACTTTCAACACAAGCCTTTAGGTGACATTCACCTGATAGATAAACTCCCAGAACATGAGTTTTTATTAGCTGGGTTTCCTTGTCAGTCTTTTTCTCATGCTGGTAAAAAAGAAGGTTTCGGAGATACAAGAGGAACGTTATTCTTTGAAATTACCAAATTACTCGACACATATCAACCACAAGCTTTTTTGTTTGAAAATGTCCGAGGACTTTATAGCCATGATAACGGTAATACCTTAGCAACGATTAAGCATGAGATTAAAAAGAGAGGTTACAGCTTTGATGCTTTTTTGCTCAACAGTGCTAACTTTGGTTTACCGCAAAACCGTGTCCGAGTTTATCTATTAGGCATTTTGAATGCTTCTCCTAACTTTGACTTGATTTGTGATGTTGGTTTTCAAGATTCTCACTCCTACAATACTCAGCAACTATCTTTATTTTACTCATCCAAAAAATATGTTACTGTTGCCGATATTTTGGAAGATAATCCAGAGAGAAAGTATGATTGTTCCCCCCAATTTGTCAATGCTTTAAAACAAATCTACAACCAAGATTTAAATCGATTGCATGGAGTGCGATTAATTGATTATCGTGGGGGAAATTCGATTCATTCGTGGCAATTAGGATTGCGGGGAAAGTGTAGTGTAGTTGAAATTGAATTAATGAACCGTTTTATTTTAAAAAGACGGAATAAAGAATTTGGTCAAGAACAAGATGGTAAGTTGTTAACTAAGAAGCAAATAGCTAGTTTTTTTGAGCATCCTAATTTAGAAGAGATATTAGATGCGTTGGTTGCTAAGAAATATCTCAAGCTGATTAATGATAAATATAAACCTGTATCTGGCAACTTTTCTTTTGAGGTTTATAAATTTGTCGATCCAAGTAAGATTTCTGTAACTGTGGTTGCTAGTGATGCTAATCGGTTAGGAGTATATCATAATCACAGAGTGCGACGACTGACTCCTCGTGAAGTCGCACGTTTACAAGGTTTTCCCGATAGCTTTATATTGCATCCCAACGATGATAAAGCTTATTATCAATTGGGAAATTCTGTGAGCATTAATGTAGTAAAAGCTGTGGCTGAAGAATTGATTAGGAAAACATTGTATGATGGTCAAGAACAAACAGATAAATTTGAGCGATCGCTTTCCATATTGCACTAATTCTACTTCATAAATATAGCGCTTCTCGTTTGAATCAAGTACAGATTTATCTGCGTCGAGGGTGCGTTCATCTGCGGTTCCTTAATTCTTTACTGAAATCGCTTATTCTGTCTGTAATAACCAAAATCCGGTATAAGTCATCCCGGAATCATCAGGTTGAACTAACAAAAAATGCAACCCTTTACTTTGTTGTTTGCGCTGTTCAAACATTTGAGCAGAAGCGGCAACTTCTGGATCTGTAAACGTCGCGACAATGAATCTATCTACCAAACCAGCTTCTAATATTAAACCATCCGGGGCGCCAGTCATGTAAGAAAACGACACGGGACGGACTTGTTGTAACCACCGCACCAAGCGCATCGATTGCCTTCCACCATAGATTATCACACCTGGGACGGGCAGTGTTGAGGGTAAACCGAGATTAATCGGTTTGAGATATTCTGGCATATGTAAAATGGGAATTGGGCGATCGCTAAATGCTTCTTCAATATCAGCAGCGATCAAAGTCGCAAAACGCCATTTTTCACCCCAGAGATTTTCTGGTAATGGTGTTGGGGGTGGTTTATCCAGCGCTAAAGGATATTCTTCTTGTAACCACTGCTTCAAAGCCAAAGTGCGTCTAGTTGCTTCGACATTTATTCCCAAGTTGCGTCCAGCAGCTTCAATTAAACTTAAAGACTGGGGACGAAATACTTGAATTACATCTGGTAGATGTTCCCCAGATGCTAATTGAATTTGCTCCCCAACCCAAGTAGAATTTGCTTCTGATTGAAGACAGCTAGCTTGATATTCAAAGCTGCGAGTTGCGTCACAAATCAACAATTGCCAAAATGCATCCGCTTGGGGACGACGATAAAAATCAGCTTGCCAAATTTTCATATTTAGTCTGTCTTAGTTATAAGTTATTGGACTCCTGGCAAAAGTTTTTATTAATAACTTACCTACTCCTTCACGAACGGGACGAACCGCTCCAGAACCAGAGGAATAAAAGAAGGGAGAGGTATTTTGCGCTCAATCCTCAAATTATCTGCTTTTCCTTAGTCACTACCGAGAACTAGGTAAGCAATATTACTCAAGCCTTCCAGAGCGCTGTTATTGAACCATTGCCGCTATTGTATATCTTTTCTAGTCCAATCATTGCATAACTTGATTTGGTTCACACCTATTAAAAATAGAGAAAGAAAGCTTTGCAACTAAAATTAAAACCTTCACTAAAGTAGGTAGCGGTTAAACGACAGAAGTAAACTTCTATCAATGCGTGAAACCTAATTTTTTGTTGCTCACAAATACGTCGGATAAAACTTACACAATCAGGATTAGTAACTCATGCTTATTTCAACCTTTGAAGTTCTGCTTAAGCCACAATTTCCTAAAGATGCCCCATCTTTTCCAGGAGGTATGGATATCTCAAAACTTAGTCGTGCAGTTATCGAAGGCTATTTCTTAACTATTGCGAATACAAACTCTTTTGATGTGATAGCATCTCTGATATTCACACTAGAGTTTCCACAAGACACTACAGTTGGACTACCTAAGAGTTTTCGAGACTTTATCGATGCTGTTGATATAACCGGCAAAAATATTTTTCCTGGCAACAACTCACCAGCTCAACTCATTCCTATACTCACTCCAGAACGTAACAAAGCACGGTTAACGTTTACGATTCCTAAAAATGCCACAAGTTTAGTTATTTTGCAGCCTGATTTTATTTCCCAGCCACAATTGCTTAAAGATACCAACTTTGAATCTCGTGGATATGTGGAACTTTTTGTTTCGTCGCAATCAAAGTCAGACTCAGCACAACTTTTAGTAACACCCCAGTTGCGAGGAACATTCTATAAGGATTTGAGTGCTGCTAATTTTAGTGATGTTGGACTCGATCAAATTGCTTACGATCTTCCGACAGCAACTGGAAGCTCTCTTTTTAATTTCAAACTGAGTAAAGATCCGATAGCGGGTGCAACATATGTTGTGCAACCCAAAGATTTTTTATTCTCAATAGCTGAAAAAGTTTATGGAGATGGCAATAAGTTCACAGTCATTTACGAGGCTAATAAAAATGTGATTGGAGCTGACCCTAAAGTGATAGAAGCTGGACAGGTACTTTTCATTCCAACACTATAAGCAAGTAATTCAAACCGGATTTTATTTTCCAGTAGTATCTCACAGCTACTGGAAAATAGATTTTCGTAGGTATTGCATAAATGTTGATAAATAAATCTACAACCAAGTCAAGATATCTACAAACCTCTGATTTTTGATATTGCCAGGTAATAAAAAATATGAATCCAAAACTGAGATTTCAACCAGTTTCTCACAGTTGGGTTGCACTTCATCCACAACCTCAAGGTGTAATTCAATTTGTAGCGGGGGCTTTTTTTGGTACGTTTGCTCCCATGCTTTTCTATCGCTATCTAATTCAGTCTTTATTTGAGCAGGGGTATACAATTGTCCTCCTCCCGTTTAATTTTACTTTTAATCATTATCTAGAAGCTGGTTTTCTCATCAGAGAACAATATGAAATTTTGCCAGAACTTGTGAGAATGGCAAGTTTTGAGGGCTATGATTATGAACCCTATCTAGATGATAAGAACTTTTATTGGATTGGACACAGCCTTGGCTGTAAATATATCTGTTTGTTAGAAGCATTTACTTCTCTACCGAATCAGCCTCAAGTTTTAGAACAGTTCATTCGCAAGCTGATGTTTAATACTTCCGATGAGGCACAAATCCAAAGTGTTATTGCAGATATTAGCATTCTTGTTGATGAATTGACGCAAAAGATTGTTGAAGTTCGCAAACTAGTTCATCTTTACGTCGGTCGGGATGTGAAAATTGCCAGTATCTTTATTAAAGGGCAGGTATCTATCTTATTAGCTCCTGATATTAGTGACACGTCCAGCGCAATTAGACCGAAATTTTTGGCGAATTTGTTCGATAAGATTGGCTGGGGTGTGAAACCAACTCCCGAAGAAACCTATAGTTTAATCAAAGAGAGCGATCTATTTAATCTCCTGGGGTTAATTGATTTCAAGTCAGATAAGATTGCTAAATCAACTTGTGAATGGTTTATTAATATTAGAAAAATACCACATAAAAATTTTCATAATCATTTAGAAGGTGGACATTTAAGACCTCTAGGTATTCGCTTGATAAGTCATGTCATCAATTTTTTTCATTCACTTGTGATTGAATCATTTGAAAAAAGAAATATAGGATTTGATATTTATGTGATTCAATTGCTCAAGGATCTAAAACAAATTCAACAAAAAAAGGATCGATCGAAGTAGGCTGTTACAGCAAGATGGTTTTGGTGATAAGCTGTGAGGCAATTAACATTTATCGTTGAGGGAGAGGGGGGGGAGGCAAAGGAAGTGAAATTGTAACCGCAACAGCTTAATGGATTTTGTAGTGTGCTAGATTGGATTGATAAGTTAGAATCAATTGTTTGGGCATATTCACCGATCGCCTAATCGTTAATTCCTTTGCCATTAGCATCTTAAGAGAACGCGATCGCACTACCATCCATCTAATTCTTGTAATATTAAATTCCCTTAAATCCAATCTTGTTTTCTATTGTTTGCTTTTCTTCTGTAGAAGATTGACGCCAAATACCAACTTGACTTAAAAATATACCAAATAAAATCACACCACCACCAAGATATTGAGCCTGTGTTGGGGCTTCGGCTAAAATTAAATAAGCTGCCAAGATGCCGATGATGGGGATAAACGAGCTAGCTAAAGAAGCCATAGATACGCTACAAGCTCTCAATCCCCTAATCCAAAATGACTGACCGACTACGACAATTATCCCAGCATAAGCAAACATCCATCGCCACAAAAATGGTGAGAATGCATTCATAAAATGGTCACCACCATAAAGCCTTAAAGCCAAAAAGAAAAATATTACAGTTCCTAAAGCGGTACGAAAAATACTGTAAATTCCTGCGGGTATCTGCAAGAGATATTTTATGGTAATAACTATAGAGACGGATAAAGCTACAGATCCAACCGCAGCCAGAAGTTCTCCAACACCTATATGGAAACCTCCCGCACTCATCATCATTGCATTTGTCGGGGGTTGAAGGGTGATAGTTAAGATAACACCAATAAAAGAGGCGATCGCTCCCACAACTTGCCAAATATTCACTCGTTCTTTCAACAACCAAACAGATAAAGCTAAAGTCAAAGGTGGTTCTAAACGTCCAACTAAAACGATATTATTAACTTGAGTTAACGCCAATCCCTGAAAAATTAAACCAGGGGCAATCGCTCCAGATAAAATTGCTACTATCGTCAGATTAAACCAATTCTTAAATGAAAGTTGCTTCAAAGCTACTTTGTTCCAATCTCGCCAATAAATTGTTATGAGAATTATTAAAGCACAGAGATTTCCGACGAACAAAACATTACAAAGAGAAATTGGATTAGTACCCCCGATAAGGTTCTCGGCACCAATTTCTGTTATCTTCCGCGTCACTGCGCTAGATGCACCAAAAATCGAAATGGCTAGCCAGAGATAGGTTTGTCCACTAATTCTAAAGCTTTGACGATGGGAGCTTCTCAGTTTGGTCATAATAACATCACTGTAATGAAAGCACCATTAACAATACTATACTTCTGTGATGAAATCAGGGCGAGATGGATCTGAGAAAATCCTGAATCTTGGAGTGCGATCGCCACTTGTTAAATACTAAATGAATGTAGAGACGCGAAATTTCGTTGTAGAGACGTGAAATTTCGTTGTAGAGACGCGAAATTTCGTTGTAGAGACGCGAAATTTCGTTGTAGAGA
Source organism: Plectonema radiosum NIES-515 (assembly GCF_025753815.1). GTDB lineage: Bacteria > Cyanobacteriota > Cyanobacteriia > Cyanobacteriales > Nostocaceae > Hassallia > Hassallia radiosum_A. The sequence continues at coordinate 18,969 of NZ_JAOWRF010000319.1, forward strand.
CGTGAAATTTCGTTGTAGAGACGCGAAATTTCGCGTCTCTACAAGGGGTTCAGGTAACGCATCATAAGCATAGCGGTCGATGTCTAAATATCCCGCAAAGCATACCCCACACCACGCACAGTATGAATCAAGCGTTTTTCGTTTTTTTCTTCTAGTTTGAGGCGCAAATAACGAATATAAACTTCGATAATATTAGAATCACCCATAAAGTCATAACCCCAAACTTTCTCTAGAATTTGGTCTCTAGTGAACACTTGACGGGGACGGCAAAGAAGATATTCTAATAAATCAAATTCTTTTGCTGTTAGTTCAATTGCTCGTTTATCCCGATAGACTTGACGAGTGCGGCGATTTAAACTTAAGTCTTCAAACTGCAATAAATCCTCATCTGTTTCTTGAGTGCGGCGTAAATGTGCGCGAATTCTTGCTAGTAATTCTTCAATACTAAAGGGTTTAACTACATAATCATCGGCTCCCGCATCCAAACCGGCAACGCGATCGCTTACTTCATCTTTTGCTGTCAACAAAATCACTGGTACTGAGCTACCCGTCGCTCGCAGACGACGACAGATTTCTAATCCTGTTAGCCCTGGTAACATCCAATCTAAAATTGCTAAATCTGGCGATGATTCTCGCGCTAGTGTTAAACCTGTGACACCATCATGCGCCACACTAACAGTGTAACCTTCGCTATTCAATTCTAATTCTACAAATCGCGCTAATTTAACTTCATCTTCCACTAACAGAATATGCGCTGTCATATTTTTACTCTTAAACCAGGTAGAGGAAATTTGTCAAGCCGCAAACTAAAGCACGCTTAACGCATTATGCCTCAAGCCTATGACGCGCGATCGCGATCAATCAATCTCCGTTTCTTCATCGATAGATGTTTTTGGGGATTTTCCGGCAATAGCTTTACGGATTTCGTCTAGTTCTTTTTTGGGAACCCAGTCACTGGCAGGAGTAACTCTATACTCGTCTGTGCGTCCTGTACGCTTAGTTTGCGTCACGAAATTAGCGAAGCTGGGCACCCTAAAAGTAGGATTTGTGATAATATGCTGGCGATCGCATGACCCGACAATTATTACAGTTACCTCCGCAAGAGTATAGCCGCTTCTTACTCGAATTATCCCGTGAGGAGTTGTTGAGGAGATTTGGTAGCGTTTGAGCAAAATAACTTGGATTATGTTACCGAGCGATCGCGATGAAGAAAGAGGCTAAATATCCAGCACAACTCTAGAACTCCCAGGTTGAGAAATACAAATCAACACCGAACCTTCATCAATTGTTGCGCTTGGTTCTTCTTCATAATTAACTTCACCTGTACTGATTTTGCACATACAAGTTCCACAAATACCTGCACGACAGCTAAAGGGTGGATTAATATCATTCGCTTCGGCAAATTCCAGAATGTTGCCATCTCCTTGCTTCCAAGTTAGGGTTTTGCCCGATTTAGCAAAGACAATTTCCGCTTGTTGAACATTATTACCGACGCTTGCTGTAGAGGTTTGATTAGAAGAAGATACAGGCATCGGTTTACCAAAAGATTCAAAAAAGACTCGGTTTTTAGGCACTCCCGATTCCTTGAGTCCTTCCATAATCGACTGCATAAAAGATGGAGAACCACATAGGAAATACTCAGCATCTTGCTCAATTAAGTCTTTAATTAAAGCAGCATCAACATAACCAATGCTTTGGTAGTGTCCTTCATCTTCAGTTCTGGGACGGCTGTATCGAAAATGCACATTTAGGTTAGGATGTTCTTGAGGGATACCTGCGGTGGGCTTCGCCAACGCCATCACCTCCTCTCGAAAAGCATGGAATCTGCCATCCCTAGCACCATGCACAAACCAAATGGGGCGATTAGGCTTGAGGTAAGTTGCAGATGAAGCCATACTAAGCATGGGAGTAATTCCTACACCATTACTAATTAGTACGGCAGGGATGGACTTTTGTACATCGAAAACAAACTTACCGCTTGGTGGTTTTGCCGGAATTATCGAGCCTTCTTGAATGCGATCGTGCATAAAATTAGATGCTACACCAGGCAGCACATCTAAATCTTGAGGAGCAGGTTCTCGCTTAATCGATAGACGATAATATTCACAAGGCTGAGGATAATCAGAAAGCGAGTAGGTGCGAATTACAGGCTTATTTTGTCCAGGTATATCAAGTTTGATTGTCAAGAATTGACCCGGTTGAAAGTTAGGAATTTCGCTATTGTCTTCGGGCTTTAAGTAAAAAGAGGTAATTTCTTCGCTTTCTTTCACCTTGCGAAAAACTACAAAATTTCGCCAATCTGTCCAGCTATTATTGTCAGATATCGATTGATTTTCACTAATTTTTGGCGATTTTTCCGGATTTGTACTTTTATAAACCAAACCAAATACCGCACCGCAACCCGTCCCAAAAAGTGTGGAATATACACCAAGCTGATATGCTAATTTATCTTTGGTATTTGTCCCACCAATTATCAAACCTGCGACTAAAGTTGCGACTGAACAAACTGTAGCCGCTGCTGTTACACTTCTGACTAATGGATTTTGAATTCTTCCCAAACTTTCGAGCATAGCTATATCAATTAATCATGTAACTTTTGCTGCTGACTATAATTCATTTTGGCGGGAAAATTAGTCTACAGATTATAATTTTCTAAGGATTGACCTGAAAAAAGCTGATATTTTGTTTAGAAAGTTCTTATCAATTTCTCAGCTAAAAATAATATTTAATTTTCCTCACTATGTAAATTAATGTTTAGAAATGTGAATTTTCAGAAAATTCATGTATACTAACATCAGTCTTATCTAGTAAAATCTGCATAGCAAATTATGCAAAGTCACAACGACACTACGAATAATTCAAAAAGTGTCAATTCTCACCTTACTTTGCGCTCACCATACAATAAGCATCAATGAGCAAGAAGAGTGAAGATAAAATTTCGTTTGATAAACAGCAATGGCAGCACGAGCAGCAGGCAATGGCACTTTTGTCTTCTTTAAACTACAGAACTGGCGAACTAAGTAGTTATTTACACAATATTGCCAACGGAATTAGTGACCTAATTAAAGTAGATTGGACAGTAGTGACGCTATGCCAGAAAGGTTTTGAGAAGGTACTAGCAAGCAGTATTGATATGGGTGACGGTGAGCATGTTTATTCACTACATGGTTCGCTAACTGGCACAGTTATAGAAATGGGTCAGTTATTAACAGTAGAAGATGCTCTTAAATATCCAGATTATGGAGAAGTTCCCGAAGGTTATTGTTCATATTTAGGAATACCGTTACGAACTGCCCAAGGTGAAGTTATTGGTACTATCTGCGCTTTTCATCAGCAGGCACGGGAGTTTACAAAAGAAGAAATTCAAATTGCCGAACTGTTTGCCGATCGCGCAGCTACAGCAATAGACCATTATCATCTTTATCAGCAACAATGCCAATTTAATCAAGTTCTAGAAGCAAAGGTAGAACAACGTACCCAAGAACTGCGGGTAGCGCAAGCCAAGCTTGTAGAACAAGAACGGCTGGCAGCAATCGGTGAATTTGCCGCCATAATTGTACATGAGATTCGTAATCCCCTGACTACCACAATTATGGGATTAAAGTATTCTCAAAAAAACCTTTTGAGTGAAGCTGCTCAAGAGCGATTATCCTTAGCGGTGAATGAAGCCAGTCGTCTAGAACGATTGTTAAGTGAAATTTTGCTTTACGCTAAACCCCAGATATTGCAATTGTGTGAATTGGATGTAAATGAATTTTTAAATGAGTTGCTAGTAACTCTTTGCGAAATGCCAGAAGCATTATCACGAAAAATCGAATTTATTCCGGCTTCCAGAGCAGTGAAATTCCTGGGAGATAAGGATAAACTTAAACAAGTTTTTATTAATATTGTTCGCAATGCTTGGGAGGCTGTCTCACCAGGAGATGTCGTCAAATGTGAAGTAGATTATTCCTGCGTCGATCAAGTCTGCATTCATGTCTGCAATGGCGGCGAGCCAATTCCCCCAGAAGTTCTATCAAAGCTCACTCAGCCGTTTTTCTCGACAAAATCTACTGGTACAGGCTTAGGACTTGCTATTACTAAACGCATTATCAATGCTCATGGTGGAGAATTATTTATTCAGTCTGAGGTGGTAGGTGGTACGAGGGTGAGTGTAAAATTGCCTGTTGCTAATTAGGCGGTACGCTCGCACACTAGAAAATTTAAAATATATATTAGATATCTCCAGAAAACAATGTAGAGACTATTCTGTGCTACGTCTCTACAAGGGTTTAGGGCAACGCATAATAAGCATAGCGGTCGATGTCTATTAGACATCTGGTAGAAAAGACGTAGAGACGCGAAATTTCGCGTCTCTACAAGGATTTTGGGCAACGCATAATAAAAGAACGGTCGATATGTATTATATGATTAACTCCCGTCAACTAGCTTTTCTTGCCTTGCGAGAGGTTCACAAGGGGGCTTATGCTGATGTTGCCCTCGATCGAGTGTTGCAAAAAGTTAAATTGAGCGATGCCTGTAATGGGCTTCACCAACGCCAATCTGATGAAGAGTTGAGCGATCGCCGTTTGCTGACAGACTTAGTTTATGGCAGCACCAGAAGACAGCGCACTCTCGATGCTCTCATCGACCAACTCGGCAAAAAAAAATCCCACCAACAACCCCCATACCTCCGCACCATTTTACATCTAGGTTTATATCAACTGCGCTATCTAGAGCGGATTCCGCCATCAGCTGCTGTTAATACCACTGTCCAACTAGCTAAAGAAAATGGCTTTTCTGGACTGACGGGTTTTGTTAATGGTCTGTTGCGAGAGTATATCAGAAGAGGAGGGGGGGATGGGGAGAGGGGGGGACTTCTTGGGGGACTCCTTGGGGACTCCTTGGGAGACAAGGGAGACAAGGGAGACAAGGGAGACAAGGGAGACAAGGCAGACAAGGGAGACAAGGGAGACAAGGGAGACAAGGGAGACAAGGGAGACAAGGGAGACTCCTTGGGGACTCCTTGGGGAC
>NZ_JAOWRF010000110.1 GCF_025753815.1 Plectonema radiosum NIES-515
CTATTCGGTGAAACGTCTCTATTCGGTGAAACGTCTCTATTCGGTGAAACGTCTCTATTCGGTGAAACGTCTCTATTCGGTGAAACGTCTCTATTCGGTGAAACGTCTCTATTCGGTGAAACGTCTCAATATTGAGAGACGTTCCGGTGGAACGTCTCTACTGTAATTTCCTTTATTGATTCAACAAATTTTCGACGCAGGCTAACTGTAATTGAATTATTTCACTCATTTGCTGGCTAAATTCCTGTCTAGCTTGTAGAAACGCGGTGTGGGTTTTTGTAATGCTTGAATTGTTGTTACTCAATTTTTGATACTGAGAATTATGTAAATCAGTTAGATTTACTGTGTGATTTATCTCAGTTGTAACGGATGGACGAGGAATCGATTGAGTAATTCTCTCTTTCGTAGCGGTAGACTTATAAGATTGTGATATTTCTCTAGGCTGAAAACTGTTATCAATGATATTTTTCATAGGAACTTCCTCTTGTTTTGTTTGAAATTGCGGAATATTGTTGTCTTTGCTACCAGCTTTGAGAGAATTTATCATTTCTCTAGTTTGTTGCTGGGTGGGAACACTTTTCACCACTTTTTTCTGAGCTTGATTTTGGAAAATTTTCCGGTTTTCTTCACTCAGGATTGTAGAAACAATTGGTTTACCACCTAAGGTGATATTTCTGATTGTTGGTAAACCTGGTCTTGTAGTTTCTTTTGCCTGAATGTAAAGTGGTGATAAGTCGAGTTCTACTCGATGGCTGACGAGTTTGGCTAATGCTTTGACAAAGGATGTATGGTCATCTACACCTCTTCGATTGAGGGATACGGTGAGATGTTCTTTACCATCGAGAATTTTGTCAATCCACCGAGAACAAACACTACCCGCACCCGCTTCGATAAATATTTTCGCTCCATCGGAGTAAACTTGATTAACTAATTGGAGAAAATCAAGTTGTGAACAAAGAACTTTGGCGACACTGTGAGCGATCGCATTACTTTCAAGTACAATCGGTTTATGCTCCAATGCTGAGTAAAAAGTAGCATCAGGAAGCTTTTTACTTGTCGTTAATGTGTTAACTTTAACTAGTTCTTCGTACTCCGATTGCATCGGTTCGCAATGTATTACGTGGTCGAAGGGAGCGCGGAAAGCATCGCAACCCAAAGTTTTAATTACTCTCTCACAAGCTGCTGTTTCACCAGCAATCACAACTTCTTCTGGTGTATTAATCTGAGTTAAGTAAACGCGATTCTCATTTTTAATACACTCTTCAACTTGAGATGCTGATGCTATCAAAACATAGTTACTCCAAAAGTTGTTATCGTTTGATACTGCTTTTGGTAATCCCCAATATTCACGAACAGCGTTTTTTGCACCAGATAATCTCTCACCAAACAAAGGAGATGAGTTAAAGTTGTTACTTCCTTGGTAAAAATTGCTCCAAATTCCTTGAGCAACCATCATACTAGTTTCACCCAAACTATATCCAAAGACAAATTTTGGCTTGATTTGAAAATCGTCTTGGATGATTGTTGTGGTGAGTCTGGTATGCAGCATTTCTGCTTCAAATAATGCCAAAGAATCATCTAAAAGTTGCTTTTCCAGAGTTTCTAATTGTCTGGTTGTCAACTTATTCAAGCTTCTCGGAAATACCAGTTTCTCAACGTCAGCAGCACGCTTGTAAAGACTTTGAACAATCTCGTCATTGTGGACTTTCGGAAATAAGCGAAATAAATTCCGACCCAGACCAACATAAGCGTTAACTGCTGCTGGATAAACATAGGCAATACCGCCTTGTTTACCTAATGGTTTAGCTGTAAAATAACTACCAATAGGTGTTAGCCAATCGATATCTTTTTCAAAGGCATTATTTACACCTTTGCGGGCAGATTCGATTTCTCTGGTTAATTCTTTTTTGTTACGTCCGAGAATGGAGAGAGCATATTTTGCATCAGGATTCTGCTTAAAAGCATTAAAAGTATCGCTAGCAGTAATTGAGAGAGAAGTAGACTTTTCGATGCTTTGTTGAAGAGTAGTGAGATGTTGTAATAATTCCGTGCGATCGCTTGCGGCAATTGGAAACAAATAAAATGGCGTTTGTTGCAAATATGTGCTATCACGTTCCTTCTGGTTCGGTTGTTCCGACAAGATGACGTGGGCAAATGTCCCATCTATGCCCATGCTGTTAATTGCGGCAACTCTCCGGGTGCTATCTTTACCGAGAAACCAAGGTCTAGATTCGGTAGCGACGTAAAAAGGACTACCTTGCCAAACTTGCGGCGTTTTCACCCCAGACCATTTCGGACATCCAGGAATATATCTGTGATACAGACACAAAGCGGTTTTTATCAGGCTAGCGATTCCCGAAGCGACAAAGGTATGACCGATGTTAGCTTTAACACTGCCAATCGCACAATCTAATCCATCCCCAGTCGCTGGATAAGCTTGGAGTAACCCAGCAATTTCCGCTTCGTCTTCCTGGGGAACACCACTACCGTACACTTCTAGGTAGCTAATCTCTTTCGGTTCAATATCTGCAATCTGAAAAGCTTGTTTGCAGACAGAGTTGACAGTTTCTGTATCTGCGGTGACTATACCGCTATTTAGTTCAGTTCCAGTATGATACCCTTGTCCGAAGCTAAGAGCATCAATGACTGCATATATACGTTCCCCTTTTTCTAACGCGGTGTCGTGACGCTTGAGGACAACTGCTCCCGCACCTTCACCAACCATCCAGCCGTCGGCTTTTTGGTCATAACTTAAAGTCGGGACACCTGTATTAATTTTAGCTAATTGGCTCCGCAATAATACATTTTCCACACCGCCAGCTAAGTCTACAGCGCCGACTAGCACAGCATCAACTTCCCCGGAGATAAGTAGCATTTCTGCGACTTCCAACGCCTTGAGGGCGGAATTTTCTACTGCTGTGATGGTGAAGGAAGGACCGTTAAAATTCCACAGCGAAGAAACCCGACTTGCCATGATGTTACCAATGTAACTGAGATATTCACCAATTTCTACTTGATGGTGAAGTCCGTCTTTAACAATTGTTTCTAATTGAGTGACTTTTTCGCTGGGTAAGGAAATTTCTCCAGCGTTTAAACCATCTTTTATTTGCCAGGAGAAATCCCACCGTTGCTGTAACTGATGAACAGAAAGTTCGGTTTCAGCAGCAATAATTACTGCGACATTTTCACCTTCTTTAATTCCTGCATCTTTCAAAGCGCGATCGGCAACTTTTAGCAGTAATAATTGTTGCGGATTTAACTTTTCTACTTCATTTGGGGGAATTTTGTAAGCTAAAGTATCGATTTCAAAATCTTTAATGTATGCTCCTACAGGTGCTTTGCCTTCTGGTAAATCGTAGTTTTTAAGTACGTTTTCTTGCTCTTCGATACCTTGCCATCTTTTCGGTGGTAAAGCAATAAAATGCTGTGTTCCGTCATAAATGCTACGTTCAAAAGCATCTAATCCATTACACTCACCAAAAAAGGCATCCATACCAACAAGGGCAATTTTTGCAGATTGTTCAGTCATTTTCTTTTTCCCCTCTTTCCAGAATTAAATGAGCGTTAGTTCCACCAAACCCAAAAGCACTTATAGCTGCACGTTTAACTGATGCTTTGCTGCGCCATTTAGTGGCATTTTTAACAATTGTTTTAGGTGCAATTACATTGTCATCAGAGCCGATAGGATCGGTGACATTAATGGTTGCGGGAATGATATTTCCACACATGCTCAAAATGACTTTCATTAAGCTCACCGAAGCAGCAGCAACTAGCAGGTGTCCGACATTTGCCTTGACAGAACCTACTAAAGGTGTTGCTTGATGTTCACCAAAAAATGTTTCGACAGAGTTAAATTCGGTGCTATCTCCTAATAGTGTGCCGGTAGCATGGCACTCCATGTAATCGATATCTTTAGGGCTGAGTTCAGCTTCAGTATATGCTCGCTCAAAAGCGATTATTTGTCCTTGAGAATTAGGACTTAAAAGATGCTTGCCCCTACCATCATTCGAGAGTCCAATGCCGCAGATTGTCGCTAAAATGTTATCGCCATCTCTGATAGCATCACTATGTTTTTTTAAGACAAACATTCCTATCCCTTCGGCGGTAATTAGCCCTCTGGATGTGTTATCTAAAGGACGGCTGATGTCATTTTCGGGATATCCTTGGATACCAGAAAAAAACATTCGCAAAAAGAGCGGGTCGGAAGAACTAATTCCCCCAGCTATCATCAAGTCGGCTTTATGCGATCGCAAATAATGAGATGCCAGTTTAATCGCATATAAAGGTGAAGAACAAGCTGCGTCTAAGCAAAAATGAATATTCGATAAAGTTAGAGCTTGAGCAATCATCGCTGCTGGAAAGCCTGATATCATAGCGTTATAAGAAGACGCTTTGATCGATGTCGCTAAAGAAGGCAAATGGAAGTCTTTATCTTGCAAAAGTTCCTGAATTGCTGGTTGTATTGTTTGCTGATAAATAGGAGCAAACAATTGATTAGAAGCTTTGGTAGGTAATGATAAAGTACCTAAAATTACGCCACATTTGGAAAGTACAGCTTGATTACCCAAATAACCACTTTGCTGAATCGCTTGTTTAGCAGCGTAGAGCGACCATTGAAAAGTGTTATCCAAACTAGCAAGTAGTTCGGGTGGTAAATTATATTCAGTAGGCTCAAATTTAAAGTTACGGACAAATCCTCCATTGAGGTTATAGATTGTTTCGGGTTTCCCTTTTACTGGGTCGTAAAAGATTGCCGGATCTACTCCGATATCCTCAATAGTTACAGGTGATATTGAATCTTTCTGTTCGTTAAGATTATGCCAAAATTCTTCTGGGTTTTTAGCCCCAGGAAAAAGGCATGATAAGCCAATTATGGCGATTTTCTCCACTGATGATATCCTCGTTTGGGTTTAGCAAAAGGGGGAGATATCAATTCAAATTTGACGTTGCATAACTATGAGATGAATCGTAGAGACGTTCCGCTGGAACGTCTTTACAACACGGCAAAATCATCTTGTAAATATGCAATGCCCAATTTTGAATTGTCTTATACCAAGTTGCGAGTAAAGATGTCATTCTCAGCAAAGCGTGTATGCTTTACTTGCTGAGGATGACTTTTTTACGTTTATGTGACTTGGTATTAGTACTCCCGGAACTTGAAAGGATTTACGCTATTCCCCAAACTGAAAAGGATTTATCAGGATTTACGTGTCGGATTGGAAGTAATGTTACTCGTTTTCCACTTAAGAAATATTTATTTACAAACCGCAGAGACGCAGAGAACGCAGAGAAAGAGGAATTCGTAGTGAGCGCTAAAGCGCTAAAATTACTTACGCTTGGATAATTGCATGGGCCAAATTACGGCTTTTGCTCCCATAATGCGTGAGTAAATTTCTCCTTGACGACTGTGTAAAATGAAATTGGCTGTTACGCCGGTTTGTGTTTTTCCTTCGATTTCGCACGAAACATAAAATGGTTCGTTGCATGGTGTGACTGCAAATTGTTCGGAATGAGTTAACTGTCCGGGTAAACAAACTTCTTGATGTAAATGGCTTAACCAAATCCATAAGGATTGTGTACTCAAGTCAGTTGTGTAAGGATTGTGCCAGCGAACTGGAAATTGTCCTTGTTGTTGTTCTGTGATGTTTTCCCAAAGACATTCTACAGTAATTTTTTTGGAATTGATGTTTAAAACTCTGGTGATTTGCTGAAAGGCTGGTCCATGAAATAAAGTGGAATCTCCATTTTGATAAAATGCTTTACCAGTGGTGGTGATGATGTTATCTTCTTCTAGATTAAGTCCCTCATAGATAGGAACGTCTGGCATTTCTCGCAGAAGGGTAACGAAGGCTTTGAAATGATAATGAGTTTTTCCTTGGGGAGTTTTACTCCAAATTGTAGCTTGAAATTCGATACTTTGAGAACCAACTTTAGCAAGTTCTTGCAGTTCTAGAATATGTTCACTAGCCAAGGTTTGATTGAAAGTAATTCCTTTCAATACTTTGAATTCTCGGCAATTGTTATATGTGTAACCAGGATACAGTTCTTCACAAGCGTTAATCATCCATGACATCGCGCAAGTTGCTGGCAAAACTTGAGAACCAGCTATTGTATGATCCACTAAAAAGGGATTAGCTTCTAGTGTCATTTTGCGACGAATTCGATAAGTTTTTAGTTCGGAATCTAACTCTGCGGGTGGTGGAGTAATTGGACTACCGATGATAACTTGTGCGGTAGCGCGATTAACAGCATTGAGTTCTTTAACTAACATTTTCGTGCCGACTTCTACGGGAATAATATCAATTCCTCTTTCGGCAAAGGCTTTTTTCAATTCTGGTGTCACCATTCCGCTATCCCAACCACCCCAGTTGATAGCGACGACATGACAAGCGGGATATTTTTGTTTAATTAGATGAGCCGATTTGTTGAGAATTTCGTTAGCGATCGCATAATCAGTTTGTCCAATATTCCCATAAAAACCAGCTACGGAAGAAAACAAGACTAAATGTTGCAGTTGACTAGGATGTACGCAAGCTAAAAGATTTTCCAACCCCTTAACTTTTGCTGTATAAACCTTTTCAAAATCCTGCTCAGTTTTCTTTTCAATTAACTTATCAGCTAAGTTACCAGCGCCATGTATAATGCCTGTAATAGCACCTGTACGCTTGACAACAGCGGTGATTTTCTCGCTTAAGGCGATGGGGTCTGTAACATCGACGCTGATATATTCTGCCGTGCTTCCTGCCTTTTCAATGCTGGAAATTGTCTCTTTAATTTCCCTGCTAGAAATAATGCTGTTATACACCTTTAGTACACTCATGGGTGTAGGCTTCTCTCCTTGAGAAAGAATATTTTCCATGATGCGTTTTTTCAGTACAGGTTCTTCAAAACAACCCTGAGCAAAGTCAGGTTCAAATTGCGCGATCGCACTCCGACCAAGTAATATAAACTTCCCAGATTGATGCTGTGCCAATTTAATAACACACTGCGCTGTAATCCCCCTTGCCCCACCACTAACTAGAAAAACTGATGTTGTAGAATTTTGTGTTTGTGTTGTCATAAATTTCCTGTTAGTTGCAAAGCTATTTAATTATCTGTAATCTGCTTAATCCGCCAGTAAATAAATTTTCAGGCTCATAGCGTAAGTCAGTTAAAACGGACTGAATTTAATTTTTAGTCGGTTTTAACTAACATCTTGCACCATTCTCAATTAGCATCCAGACCCGCCCAGAGTTAAAACTCAGGGCTTATAGCGTAAGTCCGTTAAAACGGACTGAATTTCATTTTGAGTCGGTTTTAACTAACATCTTGCATCAGTTGCAACAACCGCCTCAGAATCAATTCTGAGGCTAATAGCGCTCATTCGTATAAAGACGACTGAGTAAGGCTTTCAGTCAGTTTTAACTGACTTTAGCTATTAGCCTGGAAATTTATTTCCTGGCGGTTTATGGTGCTAATTGGGATTGGTGCAAGATATCGATTTTAACCGACTTTTCTTATTAGCCTGGAAATTGATTTCCGGGCGGGTATGGTGAAGAATTAAATAACCCCACCCCTACCAACCACTAACAATTCGCGACGCTGACGATAGTTACTCTACCCTGCGAACCATATCCAACTTCACTAATACAATTATTCGGGTCGTGAAGCTCGGCAATAATATGTTGTGCTGACTCTTGAGCGTTAATAGCTGGATGTAAGTCAATCGCTCTACAAAATACTTTTTGCCATTCCCATTTCAAGGTTTTAGTTAATCCAAATAAACCGGCACTAATGGGACCATAATTTACTTTGTGTTCCAGCCCAAATGCTCCATCAAGACGCGCAGTGGTGCAGAACAAACTGCGTCCAGAACGTGCGGCTTCATTCAGAGATTTTTTCAGATGTTTTGCTATCAGAAAAACATGTTTAACGATCGCCTTTTCTTCTGCAAGATAAGGAATTCTCCCGTTGTGGCTGACTTGAAAGGCTGGATTGAGATGGATGAAGGCTCCAATCGTGCCATAATTAAGTGCGATCGCACTCAATTGTTGTTGCAAATGTTCCTCGGTTAAATCCAACAACTTGACATTAATCACTCCTGCTGGTAAATCCGATGTTTGGAAAACAACCGATTGAGGGAAACTTAAAACAACCACTTTCCAGCCTTTATCTGTCAGTAATTCAGCCACTTGAGAAGTAGTGAGGGAACCATCATCGGTAATTAAACAGATGTGTCCCTCTGGTAAATCGAAGTCTAAAGAATCAGGTGGGGGCAGAATTTTGAGTTGGACGGGACGACGTTGCACATTATGTTTAACGTTGTCTAATTCTTCGTCTGACTCATACTGAAACTTTTTTTTTTCACCTCCAACCAGCTTCTGGAGATAATCGACAATTTGACCGATGGTGCGTAAATCTCCCAATTCCTCTACATTCGGCTTGGGTAAATCGGGATACATCTCTTGCATCGCTCCCAAGATTTCTACCCGTTTGATTGAGTCAATCCCCAAGTCCGCTTCCATATCCATGTCGAGTTCTAACATCTCTACTGGATAGCCGGTCTTATCACTGGTGATTGCTAACAAAGTTGCACCCAAGTCTGCAATCTCACTAACTGGTGATGCATCGATTGTTTCTGTTGTCTCGATTTCCGTAACTACTGGTTCAGTAATAACCACTGCCGGAACTTCCGTAGCTGTTGGTACTTCTTGAATAGCTATTTCTACGGAAACTTTTTGCGAAGCGTGAGATTGCAGATATTCGACAATTTGACCGATAGTGCGTTTTTCTGCCAGTTCCTCAAGATTTGGCTTAGGCAAATCAGGATACATTTCCTGCAACCCACCGAGGATTTCTACCCGCTTAATCGAGTCAATTCCTAAGTCAGCCTCCATATCCATTTCCATTTCCAGCATCTCGACTGGGTAGCCTGTTTTATCGCTGGTAATGGCTAAAAGGTTGTTACCCAACTCAGTCAAATTTATCGTCGCATCAGAAGTAGTTGCTAATGTAGTTTCTGTGCTGATTGCTACATTAACTTTGACTGCGGGTGCTTCGACTACAGTTGGTGGTGGTGTTACCGGGATAATAACAATGGGTGCTTCGACTACAGTTGGTGGTGGTGTTACCGGGATAATAACAACGGGTGCTTCAACTACAGGCTGTGGCAGTGTTTCTACAACCTTGGCTACGGGTGCTTCAACTACAGGTTGCGGCAGTGTTTCTACAACCTTGGCTACGGGTGCTTCAATTACAGGTTGCGGCAGTGTTTCTACTACCTTGACTGCGGGTGCTTCCACGACAGGTTGCGGATTGATCCTAACTTCAGTCTCCATTCCCCCAGAAACTAACTGTGCATACTCTTGCTGTATGAGTTGGAAAAAGCTCTTGGTATACTCTACCTGTTCCTTGAGATACTGCTCATGAATGCGTAGGGTTTCACCTTGTTGAGAGTGAAACTGCATCATGCTACGCTCTAAACTAGCTTTGAGAACTGGTAGAAGTTCCGACGCTGACTGTGAAGAGTTACCAGCAAACACAGAATTCTGCTGCTGCATCAGTTGGAAAAATGTTTTCGCATATTCCATCTGATGATTTAGATAAGTTCCGTGAACTTGTAAATTTTCGCTTTGATTTTGTTGAAACTGTGTCAGGAGGAACTCTAAACTTTCTAAAACCTGTTGGTAATTTAAAGGTTTTTCTGGTGAGTTAGGCATATGCGACTCCAGAACTGATGGATGAGATGGCGCTCTTTGAATCTCAGGAGTTTCTACAGTGGTAATATCACTGAGAACGGCGTTTTTGTTGTGTCCGTTGCTTTTGATGACATCTGGTGTGGGAGTAGTCACTTCCACCTTTTCTTCAGTGGTAAAGACGGGAACGACAACCGCATTATATAAAGATTGGCTGACGGGTAATGTTACTTGATGTCCGTCTTGCAAAGCTGTAGCAAAGGCGTTTTTCGTTTTTTCAGAGCGATAGTTAGTGCCGTTTAAACGGACAATTAGCGCTTTGTTTTTCGGCTCAGGGGGAACTTCGGGAGTAAGTTGGTAGGGGTCGAGGTTTTTCAGAGGTAAACCAGCGACACGCAACTGTACTACAGCTTCTCGCAAAGAACGATCGCTATCTTTTTGAGCGCTGGGATTCAAAGCGATCGCTAAATGTGGGCGATCGCCTAAAATATCTTTTACCAAGTTAGAAAGAATTCTCCTCGGTCCAAATTCCACAAAGCAGTAACCACCGGCAGCATAGATATTTTCAATCTCCTGCTTAAACAGCACCGATTTGCTGAGGTGAGATTCTAAAATTTGGTGAATTGCTTGGGGTTCTGAGGGATACAGCTGACCTGTCACATTCGTGAAAACAGGTATTTGCGGACTGTGGAAGCTGACAGTTTTGCTAGCGATCGCAAAGGATTTTTGAGCAAAAGCAATCAGTGGTGTGTGGAAAGCGGCAGAAACAGGTAGCAAAACAGCCGCGTATCCTT
Organism: Plectonema radiosum NIES-515; assembly: GCF_025753815.1. Lineage (GTDB taxonomy): Bacteria > Cyanobacteriota > Cyanobacteriia > Cyanobacteriales > Nostocaceae > Hassallia > Hassallia radiosum_A. The sequence goes on from NZ_JAOWRF010000110.1 coordinate 10,469, forward strand.
TTTCCTGCAAAGCTTGCCGCACCTTGTTGATTTCGGTCGTTAGTCCAGCTAAAACAACTTGATTGGGGGAATTTTGATTAGCGATCGTCACTTGGGGAAAGTGCTTTAAAACAGCTTCCACCTTACTGATATCTTCTTTGACAGCCAGCATCGCTCCCGCATCACGATCGGGGTCTTGGGGAGCCGCCATTGCCTGTCCTCTAGCTTTTACTAGATATAAGTAGTCTTCCTCACTCACAACCCCCGCAGCCCACAAAGCGGTGAGTTCTCCAAAGCTGTGTCCGGCAACGAAATCTGACTCAAAGCCAGCTTGTTGCAAGATTTTATACAGCCCCGCGCTCAACACCCCAATTGCTGGTTGAGCATATTCTGTGCGTTGCAATGCCGCAACTTGAGCATTTTTCTCTGATTCCTCAAATACAGGTTGAGGAAACACGATTTCTGAAAGTGGCTGCAAGTTGTCTTTGAGTAACAGGCTATCCATGTAGCCATAAAGACACCGCAAACTGGGGAAATTCATTGCCAGTTCTCGACCCATTTCTAGGTATTGCGAACCTTGCCCAGAGAATAGAGAGACGACTTTGCCTTTGAGGTTAAGACCAGAGGCGCGGTAATATACTCCTTGGGGATGTTCCCAAGATGCAGATGAAGCGCGATTTCTCAAACAATCGAGACTAATTTGTAGGAATTTGGCAGCTTGAGTTATGGAATCAACAACAAATCCGATTCTAGGCGCATTTAAAGGAATTTCTGTAGATTTGCACTCTTCAATTAATGCAGCATAATGCTTGTCGGCATCAGGTAAGCCCAACTGACTTAAAATCTCTTCACATTTACTCACCAATTGCGCGTGAGTTTCCCCAAACAGCACCACCTCACTAGGGGTATTGTGTACGCGGTAAGCGCGATTGTGCTCGGCAGTATGTTCTTCTAAAACAACGTGATAATTAGTCCCACCAAAGCCGAAAGAACTGACACCCGCACGTCTTGGGGGTTCACCTTCTGCCCGAATCCAAGGTCTAGTTTCGGTATTCAAATAGAACGCCGAATTTTTGATATTTAGTTTCGGGTTCGGTTCGGTAATGTTGATTGTCGGGGGCAATATCTTGTGATGTAGCGCCAAAGCCGTTTTAATTATACTTGCCGCACCCGCTGCCGCTTTGGTATGTCCAATTTGCGACTTCACACTCCCAAGAGCGATATGCTGTTTTTTGTCTTGACTAAAAAACTCTCTCAACGATGAGAATTCGGTGGGGTCGCCTGCCATTGTACCAGTGCCGTGCGCTTCCACCAAACCGATACTTTCGGGTGCAAAGCCGGCATCTTCATAAGCACGTTCTAAGGCTTTTACCTGCCCTTCCAAGCGCGGTGCATAGATGCTTTTATACCGTCCATCGCTGGATGTGCCGATACCTTTAATGACTGCATAGATTTTGTCATTGTCTCGTTCAGCATCTTCCAGCCGTTTGAGCAAAATCATCCCGATACCTTCACCTAGCATCATTCCATCCGATTTAGCATCGAAAGGTTTGACTTTATCACCAGGAGAAACCGCCGGTGTTTTGCTGAAAGATATATAAGCCATGACGGAGTTATCTAGGTCAACTCCACCAGTTAGCATCATGTCGCTGCGATGTTCTGTTAACTCGCTAATTGCTAGTTTTAAAGCACCAAATGAACTCGCACAAGCAGCATCAACTACGCAATTTATCCCGCCAAAGTTGAGACGGTTGGCAATTCTGCCGGCGACTACATTACCTAACATGCCGGGAAAGGCATTTTCGTTCCAATTTATATAAGCGCTTTTTATTTTATCGACGATTTTTTGAGTATCTTCATCAGATAAACCGCTGCTTTTTAATACTTTTTCCCAGACTGGATATTGCAACCGCGCTGCTAGCGGCATTGCTAATTGTCCGCCTTGTGCGACGCCTAAAACTACACCAACATTCTCGCGATTAAACTCGCGAAGTTCGTTGTAATTAGCATCTTGCATTGCTTCTTTGGCAACGACTAAACTTAGTAATTGAGAAACATCTGTGACTTCTAAAATGTTAGGAGGTAGTCCGAATTCCATCGGGTTAAAATCAACTTCAGGAATGAATCCGCCTCGTTTGCAGTAGGTTTTATCTTTAGTTGTTCTGGGGTCTGGGTCATAGTATTCGTCTATGTTCCAGTGGGAGGCAGGCACATCGGTAATACAGTCAATTTTGTTAACAATATTATCCCAGTATTCTTGTAAATTTCTCGATTGCGGAAAAAGAGAAGCCATGCCAATAATGGCTATAGGATTGTGTTGAAGTTGTCTGTTAATTTTGTTAATTGACATTTGTTTTTCCGACTTCATTTTTTTCTCCTCTATAACCTTAAGCACGGCTCGTTCGCAATTGTTTATCTGGTCTTTCAACTGCTGAAGTGCAGTATCAATTGAATAAGCAGACATAAGAGGTAGCCTGATTCTTAGTACTGTGGAGTGTGAAGCTACAGCAATTTCTATTGCCTACCAATGCAGGAACTGTAGGACTATTATTTGATTTTTGAACAAAATTAGGTATTGTAGGGTGCACCATTGATGAAATTCGTAACGCTAACGCACCCTACGTATCTTTTCAAAAATCAAACCGGATTCCTATATCTCTTCTAAGGTGTTAAGGAATTGGTGGAAAAAATCGTATGTATGTAGAGACGTAGCAATGCTACGTCTCTACGAGGATTTGGGGCTTAACTGAACGGTATTGTGTCATAGCCAGTTTCAACGTCCCGGATAATACATTTTATAGAACTCGCCTTCAAAAAGTTGACAATTACGTTACAAAAAACATCACCTTTAATCGTAATTTATGTAAGACTCGGAAAAACAATAAAACTATCGCTTCTATGATGACAATGAGGCTTTTATTAGTCATTATTACTTTTGATATTTCCAGAAAGTAACTTATGCGCCTCACCCCTTTGAAGCATTTGAATTAATACAAACACTAGCACAGCTTCGATTAACTGAATAGTTCGTTTTGAATAATTTTAGGAAATAAATAGATTTTTCCTGATGTGAATTTTGAACAGAATAGAGTACATAAGTATAATTTACAACTGTTATTGATAATCAGATAATTCTGTCATTTTTGGGTTCTACGTCTATTTTATCTAGATTAAAAAATAAATAACAAATTTTCGTAAATTAATATAAACATTCAATAAATACACCCAGAACATGCATCCTCACCAGTCGATTTTTTCAAAACAACATCATAATAAAGTCTCAATTTTAAACAAAAATAAACTTCCAAATTAAAAAAGTTATTTATCAAACAATTATGAATTTATTGATAGTACACAATAAACATAATATTTCTGAAGAATTGCTATATTTCTAGGACAGCTATCAATACGGTTAGCTTAAGGATTTTTCGTGGTGATTTAGGGCATGTAGAGACGCGATACAAAGAGCGTCTCTACAGGGTTTTTGGTTTATCGAATTTTCTTATCCGAACCTGGGACGGCTATTGGATATCGAGAATTTGATGAATCAATTACAATGGGAAAATCAAGCCGAATATTTATATCTGCCAATAATCAATATTAAATATTTATTGTCATTAAATGAAGACTGCAAAAAATCCGTTTAGTATTTTCGACGACATTTTAATTTGAGGGTTATAGAGAATAATTAAGTTGACAAAATCAATAAATTTTGCAAGACTGAAAAACAAGTTTGTAATTTTTTACTTTTATCCAAGTGATTTCATTGGCGCTTCGCTCTGATTGATATTTAGATTTTTTGGTAACACAATCGCGCTTTTAGGCACATTTTTTTATCTAATACAAACTTAGGATATTTAGGAGACTTGGCGATAACGCTCTTCTTAATTTTGCCGCCAATATACTACTTAATGGCAAATGCAATGCGTGATAATGAACTACTATATACGTCCCTAGGTATACAACAATGCATGAAGAGGTCAGTCCTTCTGAATTGAGAATTTAATTAGGTGGGGTCTTAAACCAATTTATTCATCGGCGTTTTTGCACAAAGTTCAACAATAAACTCCTAACTCCTGTAGAGACGCGAAATTTCGCGTCTCTACAACTCCAAACTCCTTTGTTGACAAGTCGATTTCAATTAATTAATGTAGCCATTTAGGCTACTCTCTGGCGTAGCAAAATTGGGATGAAAATATGTCAGTAGACAAAGAAAGGCACTTATTTAAAAAACCTCAAGCTCGGTGGGGAGTAATTTTAGCAGCTTTGATTGCAGCAACAACCGGACTAGCATTTTTCTATGGTTCTTCAAGATTTGCGTCTGAGTCTAAAGTTAAAAGCCCAGTAAATCCCCCAAAAACTGCCCCTGCGAGAGTGGCTATTACAGCCTTAGGACGGATAGAACCTGAAGGTGAAGTGACTTATTTGTCTGCTCCTCATTCAATTAATGGTGTGCGAGTTGAAAAACTGTTAGTGAAAGAAGGAGATCAGGTTGAGAGGGGGCAAGTATTAGCGTTGCTAGAAGATTATGCTCGCAGTAAATCAGCTTTGCAACAGTCTGTAGACAAACTGCAAATTGCTCAAGCTAAATTAGGGCAGGTAAGAGCAGGAGCAAAAGAAGGAGATGTGGATGCTCAAAAAGCAGCGATCGCTAGTTTACAGTCGCAATTAAAAGGAGAAGTTGCAACTCAACAAGCAACTATCGCTCGGATTCAAGCGCAGGTAGAAAATGCTCAAACTGAGAACAATCGATACCAGCAGTTGTTTAAAGAAGGTGCGATCGCTGCTTCAGTATTAGATAGCAAGACTTTGCAACTTAAGACAGTACAACAGCAACTTCAAGAAGCTCAAGCTACCCTCAACCGCACTACCAACACTCTCAATGACCAGCTAAAACAGGAAAAAGCCAAACTTGGAAGCATTAAAGAAGTGCGTCCTGTAGATGTGCAATTGGCACAAAGCGAAGTCAAAAGTGCAATGACTGCGATCGCTCAAGCAAAAGCAGACATGGATTTAACTTATATAAAATCTCCCATAGATGGAAAGATTTTGAAAATCCATGCCAGAACCGGAGAAGTAATCAGCACTTCTGGATTTGCGGAAATAGGCAAAATATCGCAAATGTTTGTCGTCGCAGAAGTCTATCAAACCGATATTCAAAAAGTGCGTCTCGGTCAAAAAGCCACCATTACCAGTCCCGCAATTTCTCAAGCATTACAGGGAACTGTAAGTGAAATTGGTTGGCAAGTTGACAAACAAAACATCTTTAGTCTCAATCCCGGATCGGATACAGACCGGAAAATAGTTAAAGTAAAAATTCGTCTCGACAACCCAGCAGATAGTAAACGAGTTGCTCGTTTGACCAACTTACAAGTAGATGTCGCTATAAAAATGTAGCATTAGTTATTGGTTACTAGATAGTGGTTAGTAGTTAGTGGATAGTGGTAATTTGAAGAGGGTAAAAAGGGAAAGTAAAATGCCCAATGTCCACTAACAACTATCTACTAACAACCAACAACCAACAACTAACAATTAACAACCAACAAATAATAATGGCATTCAAAATTCCTTTAGCATGGCTTCAGCTAGCTCAACAAAAAGTTCGTTTTCTAGTAGCTATAGCAGGTATCGCTTTTATTATCCTGCTGATGTTTGTCCAACTTGGATTCCAAGATGCACTTTATTCAAGTGCTACCGCAGTACATCAAAGTTTGCGAGGAGATTTATTTTTAGTTAGTTCTCAATATAAATCTTTGACTTCGGCTCAAAGCTTTTCTCGCACTCGCTTGTATCAAGCACTAGGATTTGATGGTGTAGAGTCAGTTAGCCCTATATATGTACAATTTGCTAAATTAAAAAACCCCGAAACCTCAGAGAAATACTCAATATATGTTATTGGGATCGACCCAGGTAGAAATGTTTTGAATATACCGGAAGTTGACCAAAATTTAGATAAACTAAAAATTCCAGACGTGATACTTTTTGACCGACTTTCTCGTCCAGAATTTGGACCGATCGCCACACTATTTGGGAAATCAGACAAAGAAGAAATCATCGAAATATTTCCCTTTAATGCATTAACTGGTTACAGAGTTAGAGTGGGTGGTTTATTCAGCCTTGGTCCCTCCTTTGGAGTAGATGGAAGTTTACTTGTTAGTGACTCAACTTTCTTCAGAATAGATCCAAATAGCCGGACATCAGAAATGATAGATATGGGTGTTGTTATCCTTAAACCTGGTGTTGATGCAGAAGCAGTTTTAGCAAATTTGCGAGCAGAATTACCTGAAGATGTCCAAATATTTACTCACCAAGGCTTTATTGACTTTGAGAAAAATTATTGGTCAATTAGAACACCAATTGGCTTTATCCTTAACCTTATGCTAACAATGGCTTCTGTTGTTGGTGTGGTCATCGTCTATCAAATTCTTTACAGTAATATTGCTACTCAATTCGTTGCTTACGCCACTTTAAAAGCTATAGGTTATGCGAATAATTATTTATTAATTGTAGTTTTCCAACAAGCTTTAATATTAGCAATTCTCAGTTATATTCCGGGATTTGCTTTTTCGTTATTGTTATATGACTTTGCAATGAAAGCTACTAATTTGCCAATAAGGATGACTTTGAATAATGCACTAATTGTATTGATATCAACAGTATTAATGTGTATTACTTCAGGAACACTTGCAATTAATAAACTCCGCTCTGCCGACCCAGCAGACATTTTTTAAATTGGATAGTTGTTAATGGGTAGTTGTTAGTGGGTAGTGGTTAATACAAGTAGGACTTACGCAAAAACCTCTCAAACTCTTATTTCTCTGTGTCCTCTGCGATCTGGTGCGGTTCGTTTTTCATAACCTTTGCCTAAGTCCTAACAATATCTATCAACCATCAACCATCACCCATCAACTATCAACCATCAACCATCAACCATCAACCATCAACTAACAATGAACCTCCAAAACAAAACCATCCTCATCACCGGTATTGACCAATTTATCGGCTTGCGTACTGCTGAACTAGCCATAGCGCAAGGAATGAAAGTCCGGGGACTACAAAGTTCTCCAGATAACCTGAAAAAAGTGCAACAATTGGGTGTCGAGGTGATGGTAGGTGATATTAATCATCCTGCTGTTGCCGAAGCTGCTTGCGAAGAAGTTGACATAGTTTTTCATACAGCCGAACTTGCCAAAGAAGCTGGTGCGATCGACCGTTTTCGAGAGATAAATGTTAAGGGAACCGTCAACATAGCTTCATCTGCTAAAAAAGCTGGTGTTAAAACCTTTGTGCATCTTTCTAGTGGTTTAGTTTACGGCTTCAACTATCCCGATCGCGTGACCGAAGATGGACCCCTTTGTGGCGAAAATAATGCCTACTGCGAAACAAAAATAGAAGCAGAAACAGCACTTTTACAACTAAATTCTTCCCCAGATTTTGGCATCATCATCATTAGACCAGGTGAAGTTTATGGACCGGGAAGTATTCCTTGGATAGTTCGACCACTTTTATTGATGCGTCAAAAACTATTTGCTTACGTAAACGATGGTCAGGGAATTATGAATCATGTATATCTAGATAACTTGATTCATGCCATCTTTTTAGCGATAGAAAAAGAAGCACATGGAGAAATATTTAATATCACTGACGGACAAGAAACTTCTTGGAAAGACTATTTCATGCATTTAGCAGAAATTGCCAAAGCACCTGCACCCTTTTCTATGTCCAAAGATGAAATTAAATTATTTGTCAAGTTGCGCTGTCAAGGACAGAAACTGTTTCGTAAAGAACCAGATATTCTGCCGGAATCTATAGATTTTATGAGTCGTCCATATGCCTATTCGATTACTAAAGCACAAGCTCTGTTAAATTATCAACCAACAATTGACTTAGCAGAAGGAATGCGACGCACACAAGAATGGATCGAAAAGACGGATTTGCAAAAAATCGTGAAATAAGCGTAATCCTATGAGCAAAAATCAGCCGCGATTGAGTATTGGGCTACCTGTATATAATGGGGAAAAATTTCTCACTGAAGCGATAGATTCACTTTTGGCTCAGACTTTTGCTGATTTCGAGTTAATTATTTGCGATAACGCATCAACAGACAAGACAGAGGAAATTTGTAGAACATACGCTGCTCAAGATGAACGCATCCGTTATTACCGTAACGAAAGAAATATTGGGTGCGCTCCTAACTTCAATCGAGTGTTTGAATTGTCGTCAGGGGAGTATTTTAAGTGGGCAGCTTATGATGATTTACATGCTCCAGATTTTCTCGCTAGGTGCATTGAAATACTTGATAAAGACCCGACGATAATTTTGTGTCACTCTCAAGCATATTTGATTGACGAAAACAGTGATATCTTACGCACATATGATATAAAACTGAAAACAGATTCAGCGAAACCCCAAGAGCGTTTTCATGAACTTCTGACTAAGCACTTATGCTATCAATGTTACGGGGTAATACGTGCCAGTGCTTTAAGAATAACACCCCCGATGGGAAGTTACGGTCTTGCAGATGGAATTTTCTTGTTAAGACTGGGGATTCTTGGCAAGTTTTATGAAATTGGCGATCGCCTGTTTTTTGCCAGAATCCATCCGCAACAATCAATGAGTATGTTTTTCCCCGATTATTTGTCGTTTACTAACAACAATACACAATACTCATCGAGTATGATACCTGATTTTTACGCATGGTCTGTATGGTTAGATTCGGCAAATGAAGGACAAATAATATTTCCACATTGGCGAATATTATGGGAATATACTCTTTCCGTATGGCTGTTTCCCATGAATTTGTATCAACGAATATGTTGTCATGTTAGTTTATACAAAAAATTGAGAGGAAATGAATCTTTTTTAATTAAAGATTTGGCAAAAGCCACTCAAATGTTTTGGATTCGTTGGAGAAAATATTCAATCCCAAAACAGCAAATAAAAACTTTCAATTAATAGGGGTTTTTGTTTGCCTGTAAGAAAAGCAATGAGGCACAACATATTGTGCCTCTACTCATATCTTGCACGCCCGCCCTAACGACTAGAAGTCGCGGCTAAACAAACCAAGTCCGCCTGCGCGGACTACGGAAAATCAAGGGTTTGGTAGCCTGCGTAGGCAGGCTTTGTTCTCTTAGCCGCGATTTTAATCGTTCGGTGCAAGATATGAGTCTACAAAATAATTGCAAAAATTACCTATTCAGGAGCGATAACTGATGTTGAAGTTATCTAAAATTAGTTCTTTGTTAATCGCTATTTTAGTCAGCACCAGCTTTGCTAAAACAGCAAATGCCCAACCAACTACAACACTTACTGTAGTAGTGAATGGCATAAAACATCAAAAAGGTCAGATTTGTTTAGGAATTTACTCTAATGAAAAAGGATTTCCTTTAAATACAAAGAATGTTGTCAAAAGTGCTTGCAAATCAATTGCAGGAAGTTCTATAAAACAGCAATTTACTGGCTTGAAGCCGGGAAATTATGCTATTGCTGTAGTTGACGACCAAAATGGCGATCGCAAACTTAATAGAGACTTTTTCGGCATCCCTAAAGAAGGCTTTGGCATTTCCAATAATCCCACAGTATCAATCACAACGGGTACTCCCAAGTTTAGCAAAGCTAGTTTTTCGCTATCGAAAAATACCACAGTCAACATAGACATCAAATATGGACTCGATCCATAAAAAAAGTCAGGAGTCAGGAGTCCTGACTTCTTCTTCATAAATCAACACCCTTGGTGTTAAACCCCAAATCCTCGTAGAGACGTAAGCTAGCTACGTCTCTACAGACATACCATTTTTTCCCACCAATTCCTTAACACCAACTGTTTGCTTCATAAATCAACCGAGGACGATAAATTTAATGATAGATATAACGATATTCCTGTCTAAATCTTTACTGGGTTGGCTAGCTATACAGATGTTTTTAGCCGTTGCTTTTTTGTTTTACTTACATTCAAAGAGCAAAAACATCTTAGCAGATGACCAGTTGCCAAAAACGGCGGTAATTCTTTGCTTACGCGGAGCCGATCCGTTTTTGTCTAATTGTTTGCGATCGCTCTTAAACCAGAACTATCCACACTATGATTTAAAGTTGGTCGTTGATAGTTACGAAGATCCAGCTTGGAAAATCGCTACTGATATCACCCAACAAGCAGCAACCAATGTCCAAATCAGCCCTTTAAAAATGCTGCGTCACAATTGCAGTCTCAAATGCAGTTCCCTAGTGCAAGCTATCTCTGAATTGGACGATTCCTACAAAGTAATTGCCCTAATCGACACCCATAGTATAGCCCATCCCAACTGGCTGCGTGAATTAGTCACTCCTCTGACTCATCCCAAAATAGGTGTCACAACCGGCAACCGTTGGTACGTACCCACAGGTAACTATTGGGGATCTATGGTACGCTACCAAGGCAACATATCCACCGTTGTGCAAATGTTCCTCTTCGGCATTCCTTGGGGTGGTAATTTAGCGCTAAAAACAGAACTATTCCGAGAAACAGGACTACTAGATAAATGGGGACAAGCATTAAACGAAGATAAGCTGCTATGCAAAATTTTAAAAAAACAGAAAATGCAAGTTAAATTTGTTCCTTCTTTGATGTTGAATCGGGAAGAATGCGATTTACCCAGCTTATTCAGTAGTCTGCAACGCCAACTACTTTCTTCTCGACTTTATCATCCTTTGTGGTCAGCAGTGATTGGTGATGTTGTTTCTAGTATCTTAGTTCCTACTCTCGTCATATTGTTAGGTTTAGTGGCGTTTTTGAGCGGAGAATCAGATGCAGCATCTTTGTGCTTTAGCAGCTTCATTATCTATACCATCGGTTTACTTTTTCTCATGTTGGGATTAGAAAAAGGCGTACACCAAGCAATTCATTTTCCAGATAATACCACGACAAAACTATCACTTATCACACTCCTGAAAATGCTCATAGCAATTCCCCTAACACAATGGGTTTATGGGTTAGCATTCTTATCATCCTTGCGGACATCAACAGTTAATTGGCGCGGCGTTTCTTATGAAGTGAAAGGACCTTGGAACATCCGCTTAGTAAAATACCACCCTTCTCAACTTTCCGATCAATCTGATGAAAGTAAACTTTCTTTGTAGTAAGCACTTCAGCTTAAAATAGGCGTGAAAACGCCTAATAAAAAATCATAAGTTAGCCTATTTGTAAATGCATAATTGATAATTATAAATCTACAGCAGATTGCGTTGTTATTAAATACACGTAGAGACGTTCCGCCGGAACGTCTCAGAGCGGGTTTTACCCATGTAACTCATTTACTTAATCTGTGATTATTAGCGCAGATACATCAGAATTTTCATCAAATATTTGCTGCGTAAATCCTCAATCCATCCGCACGAAAAGCAGCATTATTATCAAATATTTCCTTCTATGAAAAAGCAATCTTTTCGCAGAGCGATTTTTACAGGATTGGCTACCATTTTGTTATTGGGCATTTACATTGCTGTAAGTAGGTGGATTTTATGGTTGTTAAAGTCTTTTCCTAATTTTTCCGTTGATGTATTCACAACAAAACCGCTGAATATCGCACTATGATCCAATACCGTTCAGTTAAGCCTGAAATCCTCTGTAGAGACGCGAAATTTCGCGTCTCTACATGCCGAAATCAATACCAAAAATCCTTAACTGAACCGTATTGCACTATGATCTCAGCGAATGCAAATCAATTGCGTCGAGGTAATTAAAAATGTCAAAATCAGCGATATTATTCAGAAGCAACAAGCAAATTATTCCTGGGACAATAGTGTGTAAGAATTGCAGTTTAAAATGCAGTTTCATCGTGCAAATAGTCTTAAAGTTAGATAATTAGTACAAGTAATTTACAGTTTTAACTGTACTGCTTCTGTTTTTTGAGAAAGTTTTTCTGTAATGTAGTGAGTACTTTAGTGTTCAATTATTGAGCGCTGAAACGCTGATTACAGGGGAGCAGAGAATAAATACTCTGTACAATTTTAAATCTGTGTCAATGCGTAAATCCTAAGTCCAACTTTTATTAGAGCGATAGAACCGTGTTTCTCTCTGATAAAAAATACCCTTTCTTTATTGGAATTATGAAAAAGCAACCGCTTCGCATTGCGCTGTTGACAGGATTGTATGCTCCCTTCCTGACAGGAGTTTCCATTGCAGTACACCAACGAGTTCGCTGGTTGTTACAGCAAGGACACGAAGTTTTTCTTATTCATCCAGAATTTAACGACAAGTACCCAAAAAATGTTGGCTCCCGTCCAATGGCTGGGTTAGAAGAATTAAGAGTTTTTCCGAAATTTTCTTCTTATGCATTTCCATCACAACCGTTGATGTTATACAAGTCTCTTCCGCAACCGATGCACAATCGGTATTGGAGTGATACTGAGTTGTTGGAAAAATACCAGCCTGACATTGTAGTGGTTGAAGAAGCACCGCAATTGAGAGGATGTTACTCGCTTTTCTTGCAAGGTTACGGTCGTCCGATTGGAACCGAATATGCAAAGCGAACCGGCACACCAATCATATCTGTTTTCCATACCGATATCGTTGCTTATATTCGATATTACTTGGGAGATGTAATTTTCAACTTATTTCGTCCAATTCTTCCCACTTTGGTTAAGCAAATGAGTGACGCTTATGACGTCAATTATTTTTCTTCGCGGGAACAATTGAAAAAGTACCAAAGCTTGAATTCTCAACGCAGTGAATATTTACCTTATCAAGGTATCGATTGCGAAAAATTTCATCCCCAAAACATTATTTATAACCCGATTCCTGACGACGATCGCCCAACGCTACTTTTTGTCGGACGCATTACCCCAGAAAAGAATGTTACTCAACTTTTAGATGCATTTCCGCTCATTGCTGCTAAAATACCTAACGTTCATCTGGTCATCGTTGGTAGTGGTCCGGCTGATGAAGAAGTCAAAAGACGCGCTCAAAAGTTTAAATCTGGTGTTACCATCTGGGGTGAGTCCCACGGAAAAGAACTGTTAGGTTGGTTTGCACGAGCAGACATATTTGTCAACCCCTCCGTCACAGAAAATTTCTGCACCACTACTAACGAAGCTTTAGCTTCCGGAACCCCCGTTGTAGCAGTCTACGCACCTTCAACTAGAGAGCAAGTATTTCCGGGTGTCAACGGTTTGCTAGCCGAACCTAATGACACAGAAGATTTAGCCGAAAAGGTAATTGCAATCCTGGAAAATCCGGCTTTCAAAGAAGAATTGACACGGCAGGCACGCCCATCCATACTTGATTTCGATTGGTCTGCATGTTCGCAAAAATTTGAAGATAAACTCTATGAAGTTGTTCAAGCATCGAATCGCGTTGAGGTAAAGGCTGCCTAAGGAGTGGGGGACAAGGGGG
>NZ_JAOWRF010000067.1 GCF_025753815.1 Plectonema radiosum NIES-515
CCCCTTGTCTCCAAGTCGTCCCCCCTCTCCCTTTCCCCCACTCTCCCCCTCCTCTCCTACGCTTGGGAAATGTTGAGGATCTTCCCACCACGCTTGTGGATTTCTTGGTATGTGGCGGAGAGTCGGTCGTAGGATACGGTGTAAACTTGTACGCTACGACGCACTGCTACTTTAGAACCAATTCCACCAGCGATCGCTTGAATCACAAACATGCGAGAATCTCCTTTTGCAGCTCCAGTAATTAGCGTCGGTGCTGTTGAGGTAAAGCGACCACCCCCTGATGAAGGTGGCAGAATCATGTTTGCCAAATTCATCGAGATTTTTGACCGCAAGCGTGAATTTTTACGTCCCATTTGCGCGTTATCACTGTTTCCGTCACCGCGATAAAGTTCAAATATGCGGTTATATCCTACCGTCATCATTCCTGGAATTGATTGAAATCCACGGTAATAAGGAACGACAGAAGCACCAAAAGCATTTTCGTATTCTGTGCTGTAAATGTAAGACTCAATATCCGCATCGTAGCCACTATAAGCGTAAAGGTCTACATGAGCAGCAATTTCTGATTGCTCATAAGGAGCGCGTCCTAATAAGTGCTTGTAGTTCAGCTCAATAAAACGTCCTTGGGAATTACTGTAAAAAAAGCATTCCTTGTAAAATTCAGATTTTGCTAAAATCTCAATGAATTGTTGAACGTTGATTTTGCCGTTACGTAACAAAGCTTCAGCGCTAGTAAATTTTTGACTAGCATATACTCCTTGACGCCCAAAAACTTGTTCGTAAGCAGCCCGAAATACCACTCGCAAATCATCTTGGCTCCAATTTTGGCGAAGCTCAACTTTTTTGCCGATTAAATCTCTAACCCCTAGTCTTTCTGCAACAGTCATCTTGCTAATCGCTCCCTTGCAAAGATTTTTCTTATTAATAAAATTGGGTCTTTGAAATTACATAAAGACTGAACTTAATCAAGATAAACAATAGTGTTTGTAGTAGCGTTACACTACGATCAAACATTTAATTTTGTCTATCTAATTAATCAGTAATTATCTATTTCCAAAGACCCAAGAGTTTTGCCTTAGCTCAATGCGTTGATTGCATAATTGAGGTAAGTATTAGCTTCACCAGCGACGTCACCATTCAAACCATGATTGTCACGGACAAATTCTAAAGCAGCTACATACCAGCTAGGAGATAAACCAAGAGCGCTGTTGAGTTCGCTCAAACCTGCTACTACATATTCATCTAAGGGTCCAGTTCCACCGACTACACAGCAATAGCTGATGGTGCGGAGGTAGTGGTCGATGTCACGCACGCACTTAGATTTACCTTCGCTTGTAGAAGCGTATTGGGGCCCTTGCATTTGCGTGGTGTAGGGGAATTTTTGATAAACGTGATTGGCTGCTGCTTCCGACCATTTCTTACCATTATTAGAGAAAGCTTTTGCGGCGTCTAAACCTGCACGAGCGCGGTTGAAACGACCAAATACCGCTTGCATTTCGGTATTGCTCAGGTAAGATCCGCGAACATCTGCAGAAGCGATCGCTTCAGTCAATGGGGTTTTCATGATTCTTTTTTTCTCCGATAATTACTCAAAAAAATGCTTTGAAAAAACGCTTGCTTAACCAACTGCGGAAGCTGCGCGATCGAAATAGCTAGCCACTTCAGACATCAACTGACTGCAATCACCTTTGGTGATACCGTTGGAGTCATTGGCAATATTAAGTGCAGCTTCTTTCATTTTTTGAATTCCTGATGCTACTGCATCACCAGGAGTACCAAGTGCTTGATAAGTTTCACGCAAACCGTTCAAGCAGCGATCGTCCATTGCACTGGCATCGCCTGCTAATATAGAGTAGGTGACATAACGCAGAATAAATCCCATGTCGCGGATGCAAGCTGCTTGATTGCGGTTGTGGAAGCAAGCACCACCAGCATTAAATACTTGGGGACGTTCTGCAACTAAGCCGCGATAAGCATTCGCTACAATCGAGGAAGCATTACTCGTTAGTCTGTTGACTGCATCTAAACGCTTATTGCT
The DNA here is from genome assembly GCF_025753815.1 of Plectonema radiosum NIES-515. Lineage (GTDB taxonomy): Bacteria > Cyanobacteriota > Cyanobacteriia > Cyanobacteriales > Nostocaceae > Hassallia > Hassallia radiosum_A. Next base: position 2,039 of record NZ_JAOWRF010000067.1, read on the forward strand.
ATCACCAACCATTGATGATAATGCATTGATTTCGTCACTGCTTAGGTAAGAACCTTTTCTGTCGGCTTGTTCAACTACTCTGGAAAAAGCGTCAAGCATTTCTTAAATTCCTCGGAAAATTATGGCAGTTATTTTGTGGTTAAAAACAATTAACTCGTCATTGCCATTAATATAAATATGGCAATAATTGTACATAAAAAATACTTGTTGCACTGCATTAATTTGCAATCAAGTAATTTTAAACAACATTTTTTTGCTTGTTTAATTGCTTTTAAAACCTTGTTTGTATTTTATATATCGATTGAGTTCCTTTTTTGTTAAGTTTTTTCAATTTGTGTAAAATTCTACAGAATTTCGTGAAAATCCTTACCAGTAAGGGTTTGCTAAAATTAATTTCCTAAATACTTTACAATTGGATACTTTTCTTTACATCGCTTAATACAATCGTGTTTCTACTGTTTTTTGTAGTAATCAACAAATTAATAAACTCTAAGTCTTGTAGTCTGCTCAAGCGTTAGGGAGATTATATCAAGTGAATTTTGTATTTTATGTCACAAGTTTTCGTAATTTCTGTAGAGTAAAAATGCTCGCAAGCTCAAACTGCTTGTGTCAAGCTGAAATCCTTGACACAAGCGGTTCTTGTCACGATTTTCGGCAACTTTGATGCAGCAGCTATTTATAACTTTTTGTAAAGCTTAGTTAAGGAAAGTCGAAAAAATTTCTCAGATTTATCAGATTTTATCTCTAAGAGGAGATGGCAGCGCGTCTTCGGAGAACTTCCAAGAGAGTTGTGAAAGTTTGGGGAGGGGGTGCTGTCACTGAAATCAACTCTCCAGACAGCGGATGTTGTAACTTGAGTTGCCAAGCGTGCAATGCTTGACCGGGTAGGTTTACACCTACAGAATGATTAGAACTATAAATGGGGTCCCCGACAACCGGATGACCAATTTGAGCGCTATGTACGCGAATTTGATGGGTGCGACCAGTTTCCAGCTGGAAGTGGATTAATGTATAATTGCCTAAGCGTTCTAATATTCGCCAATGAGTGACGGCGTTGCGTCCACCTTGTTCAACGGGTACGATCGCCATTTTTTTCCGGTCTTGTGGATGCCGACCAATGGGGAGGTCAATTGTACCACTTTCAGTTTTCGGCGCACCGTAGACAATACCTAAATATTCTCGACGTGCGGTTTTGGCTTTGAGTTGCCCTTGCAGATGTTGATGAGCAAGTTCTGTTTTGGCGATCGCGATCGCTCCGGTTGTATCCTTATCTAATCGATGGACAATTCCCGGACGTTGCACACCGCCAATACCTGGTAAATTGGGACAATGAGCCAACAAAGCATTTACCAACGTTCCATCTGGATGACCGGGTGCAGGATGAACGACTAAGCCAGCAGGTTTGTTAAGAATTAATAAAGAATCGTCTTCGTAGAGAATATCTAAGGGAATATTTTCGGCTTGCAGTTTTAAAGGTTCAGCTTCTGGTATTTGTAGAGTAATGCGATCGCCTGCTTTGACATTTATCTTTTTAGATGTGCAGACTTTGCCGTTAAGTTGAAGTTGACCTTGTTCGATTAGCTGCTGAATGCGCGATCGCGATAAGTTTAATAGTTCTTGGGTAAGATAGCGGTCTAAGCGTACCCCGTTTTCTTCGACTTGTAAATTAAATTCAGTTTGGATGGAAGATGACAAGTGTGTAACCATTGCTATCAGTCTTTTGGGACTGGTGGTGTTATTAATTTTAACTTCATTGGCGATCGCCTGAACGCAACCAGAATGTTATTCTTTGGCAGATAGCAAAATAATCTCCACTAAACTGTTTTGATTTATACGCCTAATTTAATTAAGTAAAGATACTTAACTTATTATAATTGATCAAATATTTACGACTAATTAGATATTTCTTATTTATAGTTTCTTTACTTTATCCAAATTATTTTTACATGGTTTTTAACTGTTTTGAAAATTGTAGAGTAACGTAAATACTAGGACTAGGTTACTTACATCTACCATTTATCTGAAAATTTTCCTTTTTCAGATATGCACTATGGTTTTTGAGTTTCGCTACCAAGTTGAGAATTTGGTATTTATAATTCTCTAGGGTGAATACTCATCATCAAACAACTTAGAACATGTTTTGTGTACTGATGAAGAAATTGTCTTTTTCTAAGTTATTAGCCGCTGCATCTGATTACACTCCTCGCTACGTAAATTATCAGATAGCTCACTTTTATTAGGAGTTTGACATTTTTATTGCTAAAGCGAAGATATTGCCCAAACCTGGGAAAAAAGCTCTACAATTTAACATTTGGGTAAGATTTTCAACTTTCATAAACTACAGCATCTTATCGCCAATATCGAATACACGTAGAGACTATTCTGTGCTACGTCTCTACAAAGTTTTGGGTTTTATATATGTACTTTATTTACCTAAAATCTGCTGTAGATACGCAACGACGTGCAGCTTTACACTCTTAGTTGCCAGAAGTCCTGCAATGCTTGTGAGACAACTTGATAGGATAGGCAAATTTTGCTTTTTTTTTGCCAGAAAGTAAATTAAAATCTCACACCTCGAAACACGCTCCACAGCGTTATTCTAGCACAGCTATCAGTAGGGCTGAACCTCTATGTCGCGTTTAAGCTACTGTTAGATTAGCGAAAGATACAGAATGTACAATCTGATTTTTGGAATACTGTTAAATGGCAATAATTTGAGCCATTTCGCTATTTGGCAATAATAGCATGGCGTGTCTCTTCTATTCGCCCCCCAGTAACCATGACAATATACCTGTGAATTCCGGACAGGATATTGACCAATTTCAATTGCAAATATTAATTTTATATAAGAGCCGTAGCAATGAAGACACTTCCCATTAGTAGATACAGATTTTTCCAGAAGCTACAACCTTTATCTCTATTGACCAAAATTAGTAATAAGTCTGTTACTGGTTGTTTGCAAGTGTTCAGCACGACAGGTTCTTGGCTAATCTATATAGAGTCAGGTAAATTAACTTATGGTTGCTACTCAGATCGTGTCTTTGAGATGCTTTACAAAAATTTGCAGCGATTGAGTCAACATATTCCTGCTTTTCCTAAAGGAATTTACGAGCAGTTACGAGCAATATTTGAAACAGGTATTGATAATGAAGCAATACCGAATCCAGATTATCTAGCTATTTGCTGGTTAGTTAATCAAAAGTATCTTAGCCCAACGCAAGCGGGAATGTTGATAGAGCAATTAGCAATAGAAGTTTTGGAATCGTTTTTGAGATTACAAGAGGGAAGTTATGAGTTTACTCATGAAAGCTTTCTTGATGATATGCCAAAGTTCTGTCATTTGAATTTGCGATCGCTAGTCGAAAAGAGTCAAAAGCGAGCTTTATACCGCAAAAATACTCAGTCACAAGTTTCGGAAGCACAGCGATCGCAATTTTTACGCGAACTTCAAGCAAAACAATCGCAACAATTACCCAGACAAAACCACTATAAACCAGAAGAAAACCCTAACCATGCTTCACCTCGTGATTTTCACATTGCGGATAAGAGTAGAGAGCAAAACTATCAACAGTCAACAGAGAAAAAACTCTATAAAATCTTCTGCATTGATGATAGTCCCACAGTGTTGAATGCAATGAAAAGCTTTTTAGATGAGCAAATGTTTTCTGTTATTGCAGTTAACGAACCACTAAAAGCTTTAATGCAAATTCTCCGTGCCAAACCAGATGTAATTTTATTAGACATTGAAATGCCCAATTTAGATGGATATGAATTATGTTCTTTGTTACGGAAACATTCATATTTTAAAAATACACCTGTGATTATGGTTACAGGTAGAACAGGATTAATCGATAGAGCTAAAGCAAAGATAGTTAGAGCTTCTGGCTATTTAACTAAGCCTTTTACACAAGCAGATTTATTAAAAACTGTTTTTCAACACATTGTTTAATTTAGCAATCAGATTGTCAAGACGCTAAACTAACTTATTTCTCCTTGAAGATTTCAGGAGCGAGTATTGCTTGCTTTCATAAAATTCTGCCAATCAAAAGGTGCAGAATCTGATTGACAGTTCCACAAAACAATGAATTAAGCATTTTATTTCAAAGCAATAAAATGCTCACATTTCTCTAATTGAAGCTTTAAAATCGCAAAGAGGTAAAAAGTGGAATTAAATTATTACCTGGATGGATCTACATTATACCATCAAAAGTTCAAAAATTTCAATCAATCTTGGGCAATGGGTAATTGGGAACGTGGTAATTCCCCAATCCCCATTCCCAATTTTCAAACCGGACGAGAACCAGATAAAACGCTGTGCATATTAACCACGGCTCCAATTACAGCGATCGCTGGTGCTGTAAACTGAGTTTTCTCAACTTGAGAGACAATTGTTTTTAGCTGACCAATCAATTCTTCCTGTTCTGGTCTTGTACCCCAACGCACTAAAGCGATCGGCGTTTCTAAACTCAACCCGGCAGAGTGTAACTGCTCGACAATGTAGGGTAAATTGTGAATTCCCATGTAGATCACAATGGTTTCTGAACCGTGAGCGATCGCATTCCAATTTACCGCCGGTTGGTACTTACCCGCTGCTTCGTGACCCGTGACAAATGTCACTGAAGAACTATACAAGCGATGAGTTAAGGGAATACCCGCATAAGCTGGGGCAGCGATTCCCGATGTAATACCGGGCACAACTTCGGTGGATATCCCAGCTTTAAGTAATTCTTCCATCTCTTCGCCACCGCGACCAAAAATAAACGGATCGCCACCTTTTAGCCGCACGACTATTGCATTATTATGTGCTTTATCAATCAATAACTGCGTAGTTTCTGACTGTAATAAAGAATGTCGCCCCATTCGCTTACCGGCGTTTATTTTCTCTGTGTTAGGATTAATCATTGCGAGAATTGCCGGACTTACTAAAGCATCATAAATCACAACATCGGCACATTCCAACAAAGCTTTCCCTTTAAGAGTCATTAATCCCGGATCTCCGGGTCCCGCACCGACTAAATAAACTTTTCCCAAATATTTCTTCTGTTCTTTCTTGGTGTCTTCACGGTTCATTTGTTAATCAAATCCCAAATCAGATCGGCTAATTCTGCACTTGCTCCCAAAGGTTCAGCCAGTTGGAAACGCACAGCAGGGAATTGTAATTTTAACTCTTGTAAAGAGCGAGCGATCGCATCTGTGATACCGCCACAAAATAAAAAGTATGGCAAAATATTAATTTTGTGATAACCAGCACTCACCAACTCTTTTACTCGTGATTCTAAACTAGGAGCCACAGACCAATAACCAACTACTACACCCAAATTCGCTGCCATTGCTTCCACTTGCTTTTTAGAACCAGGACGACGGCTACCATGAGTTAAAATAATCCATCCTTGCTTATAACAATTGTCGTTGCTTTCAGCAATTTGCTTCGCTAACAATTGTTGTACACCAGCATGACTACCTAAATATGGTTGCAAAATTATCATATCTTCACCAAGAGCCTGTTGAGCCAAAGTCACTTCACGGGGAATATCTTCCATTACATGCACCCCAGGCAGCAGAAATAGCGGTAAGATTTTTAGGCGATTATACCCACTCGCTTTCAGCATTTTAGCAAATCTTTTAATCTGCTCGTGCAAAGGTTCAGGCTTCAATTCTAAGTATGCAGTACCTACCAATTCACATTTTGGCGGCGACACCACACCACCAATGATAGACTTTTGTAAGTTGCTTTCTAGCTTATTATTTACCAGTTTTGCTAATTGCTGCATAGCAATTTCCTGACGCGGATCGCGACTTCCGTGAGACACCAACAGATACGCATATGGCATTAGCAATCATTTACTCAAAGCGGAAATTTTATCTATTTTATCAAATTATTAAGTAGGGGAGACGCAAATCTAATTCGCGTCTCCCCTACCTTAACTATAAAACCTGCAAAGCTGATAAATTAACTTCTAGGATAATTCTGATACATTTACGCGACAGTTGTCTGGTCGTTACCGGACAATGTGACGATGGCGCTATTTCCTTCGTAGGAGATAGAGGCGGTATCCCGCAAAGCTTTCAGTAAAATACCGAAAGCACCGTTGAAATCCCTAGGAATTTCATAACCACATTCAGGGCATTTAAACACCTTGGAACCACCTAGATATGAGTGAACATGCCCACATTTAGTACAAGTCTTAGAAGTGTATTCTTCGGTTACATCAATAACTTGGCAGCTTCTAATGCTAGATTGATGCTTCAAAGTTTGTTTAAATCTGTAGTGCGCCCAAGTTAACATCGACCTAGCAGTTTTGGAACGAATCTTTCTACGTGCTTTGGCTACCATTTGGGAAGACTCAAAAGTAGGAAGAAATATGATTCGATAATTACTAGTTAGGTAGCAAGCGGTTTGTTTTTGGCACTCATCGACTAAGTTACGAATGCGGATTCTAATACGATGAGCCGCTTGTCTCATTCGTCTTTTTTGCTGTTTTGATGCTGACGAAATGCGACTCATTAAATCATCGAGGTGAAGGCATTGGCGAGTAATTCGCCCCATATCTCCACTTCCAAATTCTAAGAATTTATTACCATCAAACCCAGTCATAAATGTTCTTACGCCTGGATCTAGTGCAATAATCCCAGTTGACTTTGTGAGTTCTAAAGTAGCAGGGACGGGGAAAGTAGCAAACCAACGCCCTTTACAATAAATTAATTGTGTCCCTTGTTTGCAGTCAGGGATCTCTTCCGAAGCCTTAAAGGTTAATCCCTTAGTTAAAGAAGAATACCAAGTCCCTTTACTGAAATTAGAATCGTTAAATTTAATAGCTTGAGAATAATCTCTAATACTACGAAACTTAGCATCAATGCTTGCTTTAAATGCGCGATGAGCATCAAAAATAGCATTCTGTTTAATGTGGCAAGGTGTTTCTTTTACCCATTCAGGTAGTTCTCCTCCCATTATTTCGTTTCGCAATTCTAGCTTGCTTAAACGTTTTTCTCGCTGCAATGCTATTCCTTGATTAAAACAATAGCGACATGCTGCAAGCCATTTCCGCCAAACTTTATTTAACTCCTGAGTGGGGTAAATCCTTATCTTCTTTGACTTGAGACTTATATTTTCGCAAGTACAAGAGTCGGCTGCTAAAACAGTGGAGGATCGCAAGGATATCTTCAACCATTTCTTATTCTGGACTAAGGTTTGTTTCGTTGAGTACCACGAGTTCGCACCTGTTTTGCTCACAGAGCCATTTGAACAAGTCAAAGCCAAATCTTGCCAATCTGTCTTTATGGGCAACGACAACCATTCGGACATCGCCTTTGAAGATTCGTTCCAATAAGGAAAGAAGTTTTTTGCGCTTGAAGTTAAGACCGCCTCCAATTTCGCTACAGACTTCTGCTTGCGGGTAGAGGCTGCTGAGATGGGCAACTTGTCTATTGAGGTCGGGTTGCTGCGCGCGACTACTGACTCTGGCGTAGACAACGACAACTCTGTTATCGGTTGTGATTGTTTTAGCCGCGAATCCATCAACGTTGTATCTTCTTTGTCCTGATGGAGTTTTAATTGCTTCGATTTTTCCTGATTCTTCCCAGCGTCGGAGCGTTCTTTCATTAACTCCGAGAATGTTTGCCGCCTTCTTCGGTGGGACGTACCTGACAATAGCTTTTTCCTCAATTATTGGTTTATTATAGCCATTGTCCGGCATTGTCCCAGGAATTAGTTATTTATTCCATTCTCTCTTTTTTTCCCAGAAATTAAAACTATTTTGCCGCACCTGGGTCAGCAACGTAACGGAAAGTAGGTTCCGAGTTCCAAGGACCGCGTTCATCCTTACCGTTGGTAGACAAGTTATAGTAAATATCCACAGTGCTGTCTGGCTGGATATTTCCAAAGAACGGGTCAGTTAATTTACCCAAAGACTCCAGTGCTTTCATAAACATTTGGGTATGAGAAATTTCTCGTGTTAACAGATGAACGAGGGTGTTTTTCGTTCCTTCATCAGTAGCTAATTTAATCAAGGCTTCATAAGTTTGACGTGCCCCAGCTTCAGCACCAATATTAGCTCGCAAATCGCGCACTACATCGCCACCTTCATTCACATAGTTGGCACTCCAAGCGTTCCCTTGACTATCTAACAAGTGTGGTCCCATACCCCGCACTGCAAACAAAGTGCTTTTGTAAGCTTCAGTTTGATCAACATTTTTGGTGTGAATTTCAATCAATTTACCCACCATTTCTAAGTGACCAAACTCTTCTAATGCAATATCTTGCAGCATATCGCGAATACTGGGGTCTTCGCAATGAAAAGATTGAGTCCAGTATTGCAAAGCTGCTGTTAATTCACCAGTTGCACCACCAAATTGCTCTAAAAGGAGTTGAGCAAAGCGTGGATTTGCCTCTTTGACATCAACAGAATGAATCGGGTCTTTTTTGTGAAAAAACATCAGCATTTTCCTCTCTTTTTATCACATATTCCGGCATTTCTAATGGGAATTTTTTATTCAACAATTCCCATTAATCTGGAAATGCTCGGCACACATCCAATCATGTTAGATATCACAGCCAATCTTTACCTGAACCTTGAGAATGACTTACTTGATAAGCATCTATAACCAAAGTTTGATTTTGCCAAATAGAAAATGGAAATAAAAATAACTTTAAGATAAAAAAGCGTCTTGAAAGCAAAAAGCAAGTCCCTGACGCTTCTTTTCTAGTGCCGTTCGGCGCTATAAGTATAAAAGCTTTCAAATGCTCCTACACTTTCAAATGTATAAGAAGGCAGCCATGAATTCAGTTTTAAATCTGTACGATAAATACTAAAAATCAGAAAATCTTGCCGTTCCGTTGTCCCTGCAACAAGTTCGCGCACTTGTGGACTAGCTGAGTCTACTAGTTTGTCGCAATCTAATTTAATCAAATTTTCTAACGTCTTTGGTGTTTTTTTGCACACATCGCTTTTTAAGTATTTTGTCAACCGTTGCATGGCATATTCTTCATATTCCGCTTGACTGGGATTTGTCTTCGCCATTGCCACTCCCAAGGCAACTAGTCCTACTGCCCCGACATATGTCATAATACTTGAGAGTCTCATTTTTCCGTTGCCTGTTAATCACTGTGGTCTCTTGACTCTAGATTAACTGACTCCGTTCCTTAAACAAAAACTCTGGACTAATTCGCCGGGGCTATGTTATAATGAACAGAAGGATGGCGAGCGTAGCCAAGTGGTTAAGGCAGTGGTTTGTGGTACCACCATTCGTGGGTTCAATTCCCATCGTTCGCCCTTATTTGAGAATAAGACCAACAGCACGGCGAATGTATGCTTCGACTGGTTCAACCTTAGGCATGAATACCAGCGCGTAAAGCATGATTCCGCTCATTAGGTCAAAAACTAAGTCACTGTCTGTATCAGCGTGGATTTCATTTCTAGCTTTAGCTCGTGCGATCGCAACCTGAAAAGCTCCTTAGTCGTGGTAAAAGGTATTTTGTCCAATAAACTTGGGCAAATTGCGGACTGCTGGAAGCCGCACTGATAATCATCGCCAGAATTTGACGACCCAAAGGTGTGAGGGTAGTCTTCACTGCAATCTCAATAATGCAGTCTATATCGCTCGAAAGGGTGCCTGTATCAGGAATTTCAATTTCTTCGCGAACACTTTCAATCGCGTCAGCCACTAATTCTTCTTTAGAAGCATACCATCGATAGATTGTGGTTTTGCCAACACCAGCCGATCGCGCGATCGCATCAATACAATTGCGATCGCGCTCTTTTTCTTTGATTACCTTAGAAATGTCCGACAATAATTAAAGCCGAATTGAATCCAAAAGCTTTGCAAACTAAAGAATTAGCTTTATAGCGTTTCCTAGTCTGCTGAGGTATCTCTTGTTTATCTGTCTTCCGAAGCGATTAATTCAATATTCTGTACCTCATGAATGTGGGAATCGCTATATAAACTTGGTAGTTATTTACTTTCTTGAGATACAGAGGTAAATTTTCCCTAATCCCGATAAAGTGGAATGAAGGAGAAACAGTTTGATAAAGAATTCAGGACATGGAAAATTTCGCCGATCAAGCACAACCTTTGAAATTGCAAGCTGCCGCTATTCTCCGTTTACCAACTCTCAATTTTGGTGACTCTGGTGACTCTGTAAAAGTCTTACAGCGGCTGTTATTACAGAATGGCTATCCTGTTCAAACTGATGGAAATTTTGGTGCGTTAACAGAAACAGCCGTCAAAGCCTTTCAAAGTCAGCACAACTTAACTGCGGATGGAGTAGTCGGTTCCAGAACTTGGCGTGAATTGACAAGTTAGTTAACAATTCGCGCATTCACGCATTCAAAGTTATTAACCCATCAATCAAATAAGAGGTTAAGAATTAGGATGTGTTGTGTTTTATAATAAAATTAAAACACAATTATTTATTTTCTGATTAATATTTAAAATTTCTGATAAAAATCTTCTTCACCTACCACCCATAGTGCATGAAGGCAGAAGTGAGGAAAGCTTATTTTACAAGCTTTTCCCTTTTTGCTTTCCCCTTTGGGAGTGCAAGAAGTTTATTGATAGGTAATAGGTTTGACAGAATTATTTTGCCAAGAGCAGATAAAATTGCACAAAGTTTAATAATCGACTTATTAGACAATAGTGACGAATTTAGAGATTTAGGGATAAAAGGAAGTGAGACTTTCTAGACCAGACTTGTATGTGAATAATCGACTTATCCGTCTATCCCACATTTTTTTGAGCCAGATATTACAAGTGCAAATACTTAATAAATGATTTTATCGCCAAAATAATTACATTTTTTTAACTTATAGCTACGCATTATTCCTGAGGAACAACTATTTTGTCTGTCAAGGGAAATATGGGTGTTAGTAAAATGAAATACGATGAGTCATATTGGTCTGCTGATGACCGGTGTCTTAACAACAGGACAACCGTCTTTGCCCAAGTTACCCGTACAGCCACCATTTCAGTCAGACAAGCTGGTGCAGAAGTCAACAGAGGAGCGATCAAATGATGTCGTTGCCGCTACTGAAATCACACCACCGGAATTCATACAGCTAGATGGTAATCTCAAATTCGCCCACTCACCGCTGAACAAAGAGCAGCAAAATATACTAAATAATTTGACGGAAAAAATTAAGTCCATACAATCTAAATTTTTGCATGTAGGAAAAGACACTAGTGTAGAAGGTTGGACGTTGGGGGAAATTTCAGTTGTCGCTGCGGTGAATTCTCTGATTTTAAAAGAAGATGGACAAAGTACTGATGAGTTAATTATTGCGCGTTCACGAAGTGTCTCCATTCGCGCAGCGTCTTTGCGAGGAGAAGGAGAATCGCAAAAGCAAAAACTAAAATTTACTAACCAAAATCTGCCAACTCTCGCTTTTGCTAGCTCAGGTGTTTCTGTCAAAGTTTTGCAACGTCTATTATTATCTAACGGCTATGCTGTTCGAGTTGATGGAGTTTTCGGTGCGCTGACAGAAAGTGCTGTCAAAGCTTTTCAAAATCGACGCAATTTAATTGTAGATGGGGTTGTTGGTTCTAGAACTTGGCGCGAATTAACTAAATAGTCAAAAAGTCAATAGTCAATAGTTAAAAAGTCCAGAGTTTAGAGAGAAAAGATTAACTATATTAATGACCATTGACCATTAACTCTCGTAGAGACGTGACCGTGGAAGGTCTCTACCGCACCTCTGGTAAAGACGTGACCGTGGAAGGTCTCTACCGCACCTCTGGTAAAGACGTGACCGTGGAACGTCTCTACCGATGCTTATGCTGTTCTAAAATTTCTTGCGCTCTTGGCTTGTAAATCAAATAAAACAAAGTCTCAAGGTAGCGCAATAAATCCTCCCGATTTTCCTTAGAATTAAAGTTCCAGAAGCCATAAATTCGTGCTAATGATAGCAGCTTGGTAGTGTGAATTTTCCAAGTGTAGGTGGTGTAAACTCGGTTAATAGCTTGCTGGGAAATTTCATTCCAATAGTTCGGATTTTGTTGGCATTTTAGCACAAATTCAATAATTTTATCGGCAGTCTCTTCTAAATTTGTGGGGTTAATATAAAAGCCATTAACTTTATTTTGGATAATTTCCAAAGGACCACCAAACTGAGTAGCAAAAGTTGGCAATCCGGAAATCATTGCTTCCAAAATAGTCAAACCAAAAGCTTCAAATAAAGCTGGCTGGACAAAGACACCTTGATGGTCGGCAATTACTCGGTAAACTTCACCAGATTGACCTTTAGACAAGCGCACACCTAACCAACGAATCTTGCCATGAAGATTGTATTGCTCGATGATGTTGTAGAGTTTGATAATTTCGTCGCGTTCTTCGTTGTCACCTGATTCTTCAACTAGCAACTTACCTGCGATTAAAATTAAGTTGAAATGCTCTTGCAATTCTGGACTTTTACCAAAGCATTCAGCTAAACCTGTCATATTCTTAATGCGGTCGAGACGAGCCATTGAAAAAAGCGGAGGCTTGTTGGGGTCGTGGAGTGTGCCAAATATCTGTGAGGAGTCCTCTAAGGTAAAGAGCATTTCTTCAATTTTTAGGCGATCGCTCTCTACGCGGTCTTCATGACGGGTGTAGGGGAAATAGGCATTTTCATTTACTCCCGGTGGTACTACATTAAACTTGGGACTAAATAATTCAATTCCATTCACCACATGATATAAATCTGGCATGGTGAAGCATTTGTAAGACTCATATTGTCCGACACTATCGGGCGTACCGACAATTTCTTGATAGGTGCTGCTGATGATAAAATTTGCAGCATTCATCGCAATTAAATCAGCAGTAAACTGCAAGGAAAAATGATATTTGTCTTCCAAATCTTGCCAGTACAAGTTACTAAACAAATATTTAGACTTTTCTAAAGCGTGGGCAATATTACACTGTGTTACTTTCAAACGTCGCGCTAAAAGAAACGCTACTAAATTTCCATCACTATAGTTACCCACAATTAAGTCAGGTTTCCCTTGAAATTCTGCCAGCAATTCTTTTTCCGAATCAATAGCGAAAGTTTCTAGATAGGGCCAAAACTCAAATCGAGAAATCCAGTTTTGCGTCATGTTAGGATTAAATTCCCGCAGAGGAACGCGCAAAATCCAGGCATTTTCGGTGCCATAAACTTTTTCTAAACGTTGGTTACAAAGAGTGCCATCACTGTTGGGTATTAAGCGGGTGAGGATAATTACTTTTGGCTGGACATTGAGTTTTTCTAAACCAGCTAAAATGGCATCTTCTTGTAACTGCTGTTCGAGATTCTTTGCTTGGTCGAGGACGTAAACTACCTGACCACCGGTATCGGGACGCCCTAAAACTCCTTCTTGTCCAAACCAACCGTGGGCAGACACCAAGACGATTTTAAAAATCATCGGGATGCGAGAGATAAAGGCTTCTAGGGTTTGGGGGTCAGGAGAGTCGATTAATTCATCGAGAATTTCTAGAGTTTCGCGCACCCTAGAAGCGGTGTTACCCCAACCCGGTTCAAAGCCCATCATTTGCAATTGAAACCGGAATTCTTCGTAGGGTTCATGAGTTTGGCGATCGCTGACAAATCCGATAGCTTTCTTAACTTGTTCGGAAAGTTGCTGAATAGTTTGAATGTTGTTATTGATCAGCAGTTGGATGCCGTTGTAGTGGTGCAAACGCAAGAAATTAAATAAGCCTTCTAGCCATTGCTTCGAGTCTTGGAACAACTTGCTGGAGAGATAACGGTTGAGGTACTGCACCCCTTTGCCAATATTCTTCGGGTCGCGAATTGTCGGGGTGTAGTCGTAAAATGGACCGAAATCCAATTCTAGCAGGTGGCCTTCGTTGGGATGAAATCGGTTTACGAGGCGATCGCGTAGATCCAGAAGTTCCTCCACCGATATCGATTCCACACTCAAGTCTTCTGTCACCCGATAAACTTCTTGGCTTGCTATTTGTGGACGAAAAATGAAACAAAGATTTGTATTATCTTGAATAATTTCCTGAGTATAGTAAATTAGTTTACCTAAGAGCGAAAAAGACTGCTCTTTCTGGTATTTAGAGCAAAATTCACTATACACATTCAGGATGTCATTTCGTAGTAAATAGCCCTTTTCTTGGCTGCGTAACTCGCTAAGAAAGGAACGAAAATCGCTTTTTTCTTCACTGTTCAACACTGCATGAATCAATTCAGACATGGGAACCCCACTTCTCGATTTTTTATTTGAGCTTTTGTTTAGATTTGGACTGGATAATGCCTAACAAGTCAAAAAAAAGCAGATTGTTCCTTTTTCCTTTGACCTGTTGTGTTTACCCATCAATTTCATCACCTTTCTACGGATATCTTATTGCTGAACAAATTTCCCTCTAACTAAAGACGTACAATTTGAGATTTTTTCATTAGACATAGGAGTGAAAATTAAATATGCATTGTCCAAACCCCAAGAGACGTAGCACAGAATCGTCACAATAATTGTTTTCCACTCCTATGTCTATTTCGGGTAAAAATTTTCTCAGTGTCAAGTAGCCCAAGAACTATTTTGGGAGATACTCACAAGCCGAAATATTTGTGATTATTTGTGACAATTATCAAGTTAAATTTATAACGTGCCTGCCACAATTTTGCCACATCACCCACTACTAATTAACAAGCATTGTTAATTTGATGAGCAACTAAATTTTAACAGTTTAATTGCTGAGTATTAATGCTTGTTTTTATATTTGAGTCCAGAAAAGCTATTTTCAACAGGTCGGGATTGGGGACGCTTGGACTAGGGAAGAAATTATTTGAAGATATGTATTGCGATGAATACCAATACATATCTTGACTCTTTTCCCAGTCCAAGCGTCCCTAATCTAAGCGTCCCCAGTTCAATCATTACCCGCACTTATGAGAAAATTATTAATTTTTATTTACTGATAAAAGTTAACATTATTGCAAGTGAATATACTCAAAAATTTGAACTTAAATGAATTAAAATCAACTTTTGGATGTTAACTAGAAAAAGCCCGATTCAATGTGTTTATAATTTCAGCATCAAGTCGTAGAAATCGGATTGATTCATATGGCTGTAAATACACAAAAAACAACATCTGACCACAGTGTAGGCAACATAGTTATTATCTCCTTGCTTGCCTTCTGTGGATTGACCGTTATCTTTTTGCTGGGTCTTTTTTAACTAAAAATTCAAGTAGTCAACACCCTATAAAGGTGTCGCTATACAAACGAAGCCCCCGATTAGGCAAGCTGGAATCTCATAAGGAGCGTTCGCTCCTTGGGTGTGGTAGACAATGCGGGCTTCGTTCATGTAGCCCCAGGCTTCCAGCCGGAGGTGGGTATATATTTACACCCAAAATTTACAGAAATAAAAAGCGATGTCGTCAGACATCGCTTTTGATATTTAACTAATTTTTTTCTAGGGTAGTAATTTTTAATTTTCCCGTAGGGAGTTGACGTTACAACTAACCCATGCCATCGATTACGGGATGAAAGTAGAAAGCGAACCCCAACACTGTATAAGCGGCTAATAGCAATGTACCTTCTAGCCAATTAGATTTCCCATCAGAACTAATGCTATTTGCAATTAACACCGATACAGTCACAGCCACTAATTCAAAGGGATTAAAATTTAAATCCATCGGCTGACCGAATACTCGGCCTGCGATCACTAAAACAGGAGCGACAAACAAAGCAATCTGCATACTCGATCCGACAGCCACGGAAACAGAAAGATCCATCTTATCTTTCATCGCTACAGTAACTGCGGTAGCATGTTCAGCAGCGTTACCAACGATGGGAACCAAAATCACCCCTGTAAACAGTGCCGTCAAACCCAGCTGCGATGTGGCTACTTCTAAAGAATCTACCAGCATTTCTGACTCAAGCGCCACTAAAAGAGTACACGCTAGGAGGACTCCAGCCCACAACCAAATATTCGGCTTAGTATGAGAAATTTCCTCTGACTCGACTAAACCCACTTCATAAAGATAAGCGTGGGTTTTCATGGAAAATAGCAGCGTTAGAGCGTAAACCACGATTAATACTATTGCCACCGCAAGGGAAAAATTTTCTACGGTTTGTTGACTAATCCCAACAGAAGTAACGTTCATCGCTGTTGGCAACAAAATCGCAATCACTGCCAAATTCATAGAAGATGCATTTACCCGCGCTACAATTGGCTGAAATGTCTGTTCCTTGTAGCGAAGTCCTCCTAAAAACATAGAAAGACCCATTACAAGTAGTAAGTTGCCAATAATCGAGCCGGTTATACTGGCTTTGACTACATCCACCAGCCCAGCTTTCAGGGCAATTATAGCAATGATCAATTCTGTGGCGTTACCGAAGGTGGCGTTTAATAATCCTCCTAGGGTTGGACCAACTACCACAGCAATTTCTTCTGTAGCTGTACCCATCCAAGCTGCTAAGGGCAAAATCGCTAGTGCTGCGGTGATGAAAACTATCAACTCTCCCCACTTGAGGAATTGGGCTGCTAAAGAAACGGGGATAAACAACAATAGAACGAGAAAGAGAATGTTTTTAACAGACATTTGTTACCTAAATTCAACGGTTCAATCATAAAGGAGTGCTGGGTTATCCGGAAATCGAGGATTAGGAATGAAAGTTGTTGGTTGTCAAATACCACTAACCACATAGAGACGCTAGCAACATCGCGTCTCTAGTAACCACTTTCACTCAGCACCTCCAAAGACTAGATTCTAGGATACTCTCTGGGAGTGCGCTAGAACGGCTCAGAGATTCTACTGTTTCCACTTTTTGGCTAGATATGTAAAATTAAATTGCAATTTTTGAAGTTTTCGCAATCTTTCGTTACAAATTTATCAATTTCAGCCCGGATGTGACATAAAAAATGGGGTTTAATATAATTTAAAAGACAATTAAGTTTTTTCGGGCTGCAAATCAAATAACCCGTTAACTAAGGCTTTTGATAATGGATAATTTATTCATGCCTGCGGTTCGGCTGAAGTTTGAGAAAGCAGATGACCGGCAAGACTAAAGTAAAATGTCAAAAATTAGCAAGATTTTTCGTAAGTTTTTATACTGGTCGCAGTGAAGATGGCGCGGTAATGATTATTGCATAGATATTTCGATAGCACAATTGTAATTTTTAGTGATTCAGGATAAAGATACATGACTTCAGCTGCTGAAATGCCAGCTATTACTGGCTCAAGATCGATGTCAAACCAAAGTACTGCATACACCCAGGAATCCGATCCATTGAGAACGGCTAGCGGTGTTTACGTAGCTATACACGGTCATTTTTACCAACCGCCACGGGAAAACCCTTATTTGGATGCGATTGAACGCCAACCTAGTGCGGCACCTTTCCATAATTGGAATGAACGGATTCACTGGGAATGTTACCGCCCGAATGCCTTTGCAAGGGTGTTAAACAACCGAGATGAAGTAGTGGGGATCGTAAATAATTACGAGTATTTCAGCTTTAATATTGGACCGACGTTGATGTCGTGGCTAGAACGCCATGATGTGGAGGTTTATCAACGGATTTTAGAAGCGGATCGTTCAAGTTGCGATCGCCTCAACGGTCATGGGAATGCGATCGCGCAAGTATACAATCACATCATCATGCCTCTGGCGAACGATCGCGACAAACAAACCCAAATCCACTGGGGTAAAGAAGACTTCCGATCCCGCTTTGGACGCGATCCCGAAGGTATGTGGCTAGCAGAAGCTGCCGTAGATTACGCAACCTTAGAAGTTTTAGTTGCGGAAGGCATTCGTTTTATCGTCCTAGCACCTTCTCAAGCACAACGTTGTCGTCCCCTACCAAATAACGAGAATCCGCACCCAGAATGGTACGAAGTCGGCGGTGCTCAAATTGATTCTACCCGCCCATATCGTTGTTATTTAAAAGGGGATTGGGGACAAGGGAGCCAGTCGCGTGCGGAGGTGTCCTCCGTTGAGCGAACTGGCGTGACTAGGGACGAGGGACTGGGAAATGCCGATGCCCAATTCCCTCCATATATCGATATCTTCTTCTACGATGGTCCGATTTCGCGGGATATGGGTTTTAGTGATGTGGTTTACAATTCCAGTCGCTTTACAGGACGCATCGGTTCAGCGGTGCGCGGGGATCATCGCTCTGCACAGTTAATTTCTGTAGCGACGGATGGAGAAACCTTTGGACACCACAAGAAAGGAACTGAGAAAACTCTCGCTTACGCCTTTATCGAAGAATTTCCCCGTCAAGGTTGGACAGTAACGAACTTTGCCCACTATCTCAGTTTAGAAGCACCAACTTGGGAAGTGCAATTAAAGCCAGTCACAGCATGGAGTTGCGCCCACGGTGTCGATAGATGGCAAGATGATTGCGGTTGTGGTGGTGAAGGTGGAGTTTGGCATCAAAAATGGCGGCGTCCGTTGCGAGATGCGCTAAATTGGCTGCGGGATCACTTAGTTGAGGTGTATGAAGAATATGGCAGACAGCTTTTCGACGATCCCTGGCAAGCGAGAAATGAATATATTGAGGTGATGCGCGATCGCTCTCCAGCGAATATTAACCGATTCCTCAGCCGCCATCAAACCCACAAACTGACCGCCGTAGAACAAGTAGACGCATTACGGCTTTTAGAAATGCAGCGTCATGCAATGCTGATGTTTACTAGTTGCGGTTGGTTTTTTGAAGAAATTTCCCGCCCAGAAGGAACGCAAATTATGCGCTATGCGGCGCGGGCAATGGAATTGGCAGGGGATGTGGCAGGTGTACAGTTAGAAAAAGATTTTGTCAAACGCCTTGGTTTAGCCCCCAGTAACGTTGAGACATTCAAACATGGTGGCGAAATTTATCGCCAATTAGTGCTAACAGCGCAAATCAGCTTTAAGCAAGTAGCGGCACATTACGCGATTACTTCATTATTTGGGAATGGCGATCGCAAACCGACAGAAACGCGCAATTCTTCCTGCAAACTTCCGTATCCTTCCCAGAAGCGAATTTATTGCTACACAGTAAATGAGCTAGATTACCAAATGCAACGCATGGGATCGCTAACTTTGGCGATAGGACAAATAAAGCTGGTGTCAGAAATTACCTGGAAAAGCGAACATTTAGTTTTTGCTGTGTTGCATTTGGGAGGCTGGGATTTTCATTGCTGCATTCAAGCTTTTGAGGGCAGACGTAATTACAGCCAGTTAAAAGAAAAGCTGTTTGCAGCGCTGGAACAAGCGAGTGCGGCGCATATTATCTTGGCGATGATGCAGTTGTTTGGCGAAGAACCTTTCAGCTTGCAGAATTTATTCGCTGAGGAACGCCATCGAATTATGCGGTTGTTGAGTCAGGAAACACTGTCACGGTTGAATGAGCTTTATACTCAAACGTATAGGGAAAATTACGGAGTGATGATGGCATTCCAACGGGATCAACTGGAAGTACCGCAAGAGTTGCAGGTAGCAGCAGAGATTGCATTAGGGCATCGGTGTATGATGACATTGCGATCGCTTGAGCAAGACATCGCCGAGCCGCAATTAAGCGCGAATCATTTGGTAGAATTAGAGGCGATCGCCAAAGAAGCCAAACATCTGCATTGTCGGTTGAATATTCATGACGGCAAGGTAATGTTAGAGCAATTGATTTTGCGATCGCTTTGGCAATTATTGCACGATCCCAACAGCACATTCGATGCAGATATCCAACGCTTGGAAAGGTTGATCGATATTGGCTATGACATGAACATCGGTATTTCTCTGGAGCGATCCCAGGAATTATACTTTAGCTGTTTGCACAGTCAAATATTACCGCATTGTGCGGCTGCGATCGCTAGTGGCAAAGATACTCATCAATGTCGGCATTTGTTGAAGTTGGGAGAAAAGTTAGCTGTTGATGTTAGTCTTTGGTTGGGTCAATTAGGATAATCTCACGCAGAGGCGCAGAGGCGCAAAGGAAGAGGGGGATAAGGAAGAAATTTCTGTATGTTCCTTGTCTCCCCCACTCCCCTAGTTAAATGTGACGGTGAATACTTTTTGAAGAGGCTTTGCGATCGCAATGGTAGGGATAAAGCCACTCACATTTGAAGAGTCCGTGGCTGTATTTTTCAAAAATAGTACCGGCATGTATTCCTGGTGCTAAATCAATCCCGGCTTTTGTTTTTATCTCGTATAGCTTGGGAAAAGCTGCTATTAAAACAGCCATAACTGCAAAAAACGAAAAGAAAAGAGTTGTAACTTTGGAAACTTTTTGGGAGTTACTGTTAAGGTTTTTAGACATATTGCCAAGAAACTAACAGTCAATATTACCTTATAAATCAAAATGTCGCCGAAAGCGGTGATCAGTTTTGTCTGTTTTTTGGAGGTTGCAGGGAAAGCAGAGGGTTTGTAAGTTACTGATGTCATTTTGACCACCATGAGCGAGGGGGATGATATGGTCAATAGTGAGGTCAGTTTCGTCATTTCCTTTACCACAACTTTGACATTGATATTTGTCGCGTTGAAATACGTATTTCCTCACCTCTGGGGGGATGCGAATGCGGGGAGTTTTACTCATGTGCTGACTTCGTTTATCATGCGACGGATGTCATCAAGGGGTGATTCAGGTTCAGTGATTTCTAAATCGTATCCGTTGAGGGGGGCGATCGTCAGAAAAACCCCTGTCTGAATTTTTGGTGTGCGATCGCTCCTCTGTAGGAGATCGTTAGAAAAACTCCTGTCTCAATTATTGATCCAGTTCACAGGAGTTGAAACGCTACTGTGAAAAATAGGTATATGTAGATGGTAGATTAAGAGGCATGGATGAAAACTGCCTCGTAAATTAAATTATAATCATTTTTGGCTCAATTTCATGCTTTTTATCAAACAAATGCTGAAATTTGGCTATTTTATCAATAAAATGTCCTTTTCAAAACATTGTTAGCTATACCGTAAAATACAGCACACAACAAGGTAGAAAACAATAAAATATATCACTTTTGTAACTGTGGTAAAGTCTTTTGTCTAGCAAATGGAAGCTCAACTAAATAGTAGGTGACAGTTGCTAGCACAGTTGATAAAATCAGTGTTGCTATTACTCTCTTATAAAATGCTTCTATTGGAATACTTGAGGTAAAGATAGGAGTAATTTTTTCAACTAGTGGAAAATGCCAAATATAAACTCCATATGATAAATTCCCAAATACTTCTAAAATTCGGATGGGATTTTTTAAAATTGAGCAAAATGACAATTTTTCGTTATTTTTTACATGATAGATATCTGATTCAAATGTCAATACGAAAAAAGCTGTAATTAATGCAGTTATTGGTTGTAAAATAAAAAATGATGTAGCAGTTCTAACACCTTTACCGTTTCTTTCTGGTAAATTCCATAATTCTTGATGATATGAGTGACGTGCTGTAAATAAATATAAAAGAATTAGCAAAATTACAGCTATATATTTTTTATGTAAGTTTTTAATTATAAATTTATGGGTAAATTTACTTTGTTCTAAAGGCTTATACTTCAGCCAAATATTTACGAAGAAACCACAGAGAAAATAATCTAAATTTGTAATTAATGGAGTGTAAGAATATTTAATAAAGTAAGTTATTTTCTCAGATATTTCGTTTCTAAATAAAATCCAAAATATTAAACGAATAATAAATGTTATGATTAAGATTAAGATACCTGATAAAAATGCTTGATTTGGTTTGACTAATCGATATTTTAAAAAATTATATATAAAAGGAACAACAAGATAAAATTGAACTTCTGTTGAAAGTGACCAGAAAACTCCGTTAAAATTTAATCCTGCCTGTGTCTGTAATGAATGTTCATATGTAAATGTACATAC
>NZ_JAOWRF010000255.1 GCF_025753815.1 Plectonema radiosum NIES-515
GAGGGGGGGAGGGGGAGAGTTCTTGAGATGGGGGGATGGTGAGTCCAGTGCCGTGCGCGGGATAAGCGCGTTGAGGCTCCTGGACTGGCTGGCTCTCCCGTTGGGGGAGAAAGAATTGTCTCCTTGTCTGCCTTGTCCTCCTTGTCTCCCACTCCCCCACACCACGCTTCCCCCACTCCCTAGTCCCTAGTCCCTAGTCCGTATATATTGTTCCCTTTGATTGCCTAATGCTAACTCTTTATCTTGAAAATCTAAAAAGGTAGTCTAAAAGTGCGAATTGAAGAGTTATAAAGGCGATCGCATAATGAAGCAGAACGTTTTGGGTTTTCTTGTAGTTTTTCTACGACTTGCCGACCAAGGGGAGTGAGACGAAAACTATCTGTAATTCCCTGACCATCGACTTCCCTTCGCAATATACCGACTTGGATTAGCCAATCTAAGGCGTTATCACATGCTAATTCTGACAAAGGACGTTTAGTGTAGCCACTTTTAACACCAGAATCAAGGGCGATCGCACCCACTGGTACACTCTGATGACGCATCGCTGTAAATAAACACACATTGAAGGGAGAACAAACAAGCGATCGCTCGGCTCGTTCTACTGTGCTAGCAGGATAAAGAAAAGTATTCTGGTTTTGCAAATCTACCCCAGGCATTTTGTATTTGGCTTTTTCACCGAAGTTCAAAGAATTTGTCTGTTTTCGCACTAATTATTTTCCATGCGTCACAGTTTTATTCACTTAATCATTGTAAAATCTCAGATGCACCAACAATCAACAAATAGGAAAGGTCAAGTATGCCTCTAGCAGTTGGTACGGATGCACCTGCATTTACCACCAAAGACACTAACGGCAACACCGTTTCTTTATCTGATTTTGCAGGTAAGACGGTAGTTCTGTATTTCTACCCCAAAGATGACACCCCAGGCTGCACCAAACAAGCCTGTAGCTTCCGCGATGCTCAACCTGAATATCAAGGTAAAAATGTCGTCGTGTTAGGTGTCAGTGCCGATGACGAAGCCTCTCATCAAGCGTTTACCGAAAAATATAATCTCAATTTTCCCCTTTTAGCTGACAAAGACAAAAGCCTAATCCAAGCTTACGATGTCGATGGCGGCGGTTATGCCAAGCGCGTCACCTATGTGATTGACCCTAACGGTAAAATCACCCACGTTGATACTACTGTCAGCACAGCCACCCACGCCAGCGATGTCTTAACTGCTCTTGGGCTATAGCCAAGACTCAAAGAAGGTAAAAGGTAAAACTACTTTTACCTTTTATCTTTTTTTGGTATGTGTTATGTCCGACAAATCATACACATCTTCGGTAAAGACGTTCCATCGGAACGTCTCTACTATGCTTGGGGCATGACATGATATCACTTGATCTTTTTTTGGTATGTGTTATGTCCGACAAATCATACACATCTTCGGTAAAGACGTTCCATCGGAACGTCTCTACTATGCTTGGGGCATGACATGATATCACTTGATCTTTTTTTGGTATGTGTTATGTCCGACAAATCATACACATCTTCGGTAAAGACGTTCCATCGGAACGTCTCTACTATGCTTGGGGCATGACATGATATCACTTACCCGACTGGGGTGTTATTACAGGTGGTCTAATCACCGGCGCTACCCCTACACTTGGGTTGATTGGCTGCTGTTTACCTTGAAGTAGCATTTGTTGTCTTTTTTTAAAATCTAACGCTGCTGTATCTAATTGTTGATTTTGTTCTCTGCTAAAGTCTGGGTTGACACTGCCAAAATTAGCGTTATGAATCAACTGAAATAGACTAAAAGGATTTTGCTCAGTGTTATTGATAGATAAAGGATCGCTACTGTTTAGTGGATCGATGTTTTGCGGATCGTTCACCCGGCTTTGAGCCAAGCTAGGTTTGGGCATTAGCAAGGAAGTAACGCAAATTCCAGCCACAGTGAGAATAACGAGTTTGGTCAGCGGTAAAAATGAGATTTTCATGCAGTTTTGCCCCTCCTTTAATATATTTTCACATCAATTATGCTTTGATCTTAAGCAAGAGTCCGGCGCAATTGGGGTTGAATGCTCAATAAGGCGACAACAGCAAAGCCCAATAATATCAGCAAGGCTTCACCAAAGGTAACAGCACCCCAAGGAGCCTGCATGACTACACTACCTAGTCCCCAATGACTGTGGAGATAGAGATAGCGAATTGGTTCGATCGCATAACTGAGAGGGTTGAGGGTGGCTACAACCTGCAACCATTTAGGCATGAAGGATAAAGGAGCCAAGGCGGTGCTAGCGAACAATAGCGGCAGGTTAGTGACAAAAATTACCGCAATAAGTTCAATATGTCCGGGTAATGCGAAAGCCAAACCAAGGGAGATCGCAGTCACGCCCAAAGCCAAGAGAAAGACAATTAAGGCGATCGCACTCAAACCAGCTACATCCGGTAGTCCCGCCCCCAAAAACGCCGCAGCCGTCACAATTACCGCCGCTTGCAGCAAACTTTGGCTAATAATAAAGATTGCCGATGCCAACACAATCGAAAACCGCGACGCCAAAGGCGCCACGAGTAACCGATTCAAAAAGCCGAATTCTCGGTCAAACATGATCGGCAAACCCGCATTCAACGCTCCAGCAAATGCAGTAAAAACAATTACGCCTGCACTCAAAAACTGTCCGTAATTTGTGGTATTGCCAAATATCCCTTTTGGTGCATTTTGAAACAACGCACCAAACAGCACCAACCACATCACCGGCTGAATAATTCCCGCAATCAGCGTTGATGGACGACGCTGCAACTGAATAAACAAGCGACGAGTCAAAGCAAGCGTTTCTTGAACCAATTCACCGAAAAAATTAGGAGCAGCATCAGCCTTAATTGACGGCGATGCTAGTTGTTGCCAATTTATATCAGATTTAGGAGTAACACTCATATCGATTTTGGATTTTGGATTTTAGATTTTGGATTGGGCAATGGGCATTAAAGAAGTAGCTGGAACTGATGTGCCTTATAATACAATTTTTTCCATGCCCCATGCCCATTGCCCCATGCCCTACCTCATATTTTGTTTCTTTTCTGCCTTCGGATCGCGATTTGCTACGGCTGCTAGTTCTGCATCCATCAATGTGCGTCCTGTGGCAGCGAGGTAAACATCATCTAAACTAGGACGAGATTGGGCGATACCAAACATCGGTAAGCCTGCGGAATTCAGCTTTTGTTGGATGGTAATTAAAGCATCATTTTGCTGTGTCACCACCAAGTTGAGGGAATTACCTTGTGCGCTGTTGATAATGACTTCTTGGACAAAAGACAAAGATTGCAAGAGGTTTTTGGCAACTTGAGCTTCTTCTAATGGGGAGAATTCACGGATTCGCAAAGTAATGCGATCGCCTCCTAATTTATCTTTCAGTTCTGATGGTGTGCCGGCGGCAATTACAACACCGCGATCGATAATTGCCACGCGATCGGCTAGCGCGTCAATTTCTTCTAAATAATGGCTGGTAATTAATACTGTTGTTCCAGCCGCACGCAACTTTCTTAAGAAATCCCATACCACAAAACGGCTATCTATGTCAAGTCCTACCGTTGGCTCATCTAAAATTAAAACATCTGGTGCATGAAGTAAACCAGCAGCTAAATCTAGACGCTTGCGTAAACCACCAGAGTAAGTTCCTGTTTTTTTATTAGCGTATTCCTGCAAACCGAGTAAATCTAATACCGTATTTACCCGCTCCTTGATTATCTTGCCCGGTAAGTGATAAAGTGCCGCTTGCAGTTGTAGCAGTTCTCGTCCAGTCAGCACTTTATCTAAAGCAACTTCCTGCGCTACATAGCCTAGCTTTTGTCTGGCAGCTTTCGGATTGTCCAACACAGAAATACCAGATACTTCTATTTTGCCAGCATCTGGTGTAGTAAGAGTACATAAAGTACGCAAAGTAGTTGTTTTCCCGGCTCCGTTGGGACCGAGTAAACCAAAGATTTCTCCCGGCTCTACCTGAAAGGAGACATCTCTGACGGCTTCAACTGTACCGTAGCGCTTTTGTAGGTTTTGAATTAAAATAGCGGGAGCCATAACAACAGCTTATCCCTAATTTACAAATCTCAATAAAGTCTAACTATTTTTATTGTAGCTGTGTTTCTCATGCCTAATGAGTGGGCAATGGGCTTTTCCCTCTCCCCTCTTCAAATCCCCATGCCCAATAGACAACTCCAGAATTTAATTATACGTTGCCCACAACCCTTGTAGAGACTTCGTATTTCGCGTATCTACATTGTTTTCTGGAGATGCCCAATAGACAACCGATCTGGAAATTAATTATGCGTTACCCACAACCTTTGTAGAGACGTAGCATTGCTACGTCTCTACATATTTTCCACTTTCTATGTCTAATGTTCTATTCCCCATAGTTGATATATCTTTATCTATATTTGCCTATAATATAGGCAAGTAATCACTTGCATTAGTTTTGTGGAGAATTTTGGATCAAAGACAGCCCAAACTCGTGCGCGGTTGATTAAAGCAGCGACTGAGGTATTTGCGAATGAAGGTTTATCTGGAGCGACAACCCGCGAGATTGCGCGTGTTGCAAAGGTAAACGAAGTAACTTTGTTTCGTCATTTTCAAAACAAAGAGCAACTACTAGCAGCCGTGATCCAGCAAATGATAGCTTTACAGGCTGAAGCCCTAGCCAATGAGGACGAATGGACTCAGGATCTACTCATCGACTTAAGACATTATGCAACACTTTTTAATCAGATGTTGGAGGAACATGAAGGTTTAATTCGGACATTTATTGGGGAAGCGAAGCGACATCCTAATGCTGCCTGTCAAATATTACATGATGCTGCTGAATCGCTGTATAAAAAGTTAATTGCATATTTACAAAAAAATCAAAAAACCGGCACAGTACGTCCAGAGATAGATGCAGAAATAGCAGTAGATATGTTTACTGGTATGTTACTTTCGGGAATGCTGCGTCGCACTGCTACCCCAACTACAGTCAGCTATAGCCGTGAATGCTACATCGATGCTTGCGTTGATTTATTTGTCCGTGGTATTAGCACTATGCCAATTAATAGAGATACAGCAGAATTTAGCAGTCAGAAGTGAAGAAGGCTTTATATCTGGCTTTTGAGGCTGAGATGATGTACTTATGTACAACTTGCAAACTGGTGTAATTTATCTCTCACAAAACAAGAAAAGTATTGATTCAAGTTTTTTACTAAAAATATAGAAACTATAAAACACAGATCAAGCCAAACGACCTAGACAAATAAGGGAAAAATCATTTAAACAGGGATTTTTCGGCTAAAAGCAGGTTGCCCAAGTCTAAGTAAAAGAAGAGAAAACAACGATGCCTCATTCTAATTTACCTGAGTCCTCTGCATCCGTAGAAACAGAAATTGCTGTTAGCGATCAGCATCAGACTGAACAAGAATCTGTATCAGAGCAACCTCAAAAGCCACGCAAAAAGCAACGTTGGCTGATGATATTGGGAATTATGCTGATAATCTTAGGAGGTGCAGGTGTTGGTTGGCGTTGGTGGCAAAGCCGTAGTGAGAATGCCAATCAAGCCGCTGGAGCAATTGCCCAAAAACCGATGGCAGTTCCGGTAAAGTTAGCCACTGTGGAAACTGGAACTATTAGAGAAAGTTCGCAATTTATTGGCTCTTTAGAAGCTTCACGTTCAGTACCAATTAAACCACGAATAGAAGGACGAATTAGCCAGGTTCTTGTTAAAGAAGGCGATCGCATTCAACAAGGGCAAGTTATTATTACCTTGGAAAGCGATGATGTTAATGCCCAGCTATTACAACAAAAAGCGGCACTAGAAAGAGCGCAAGCAAATCTTGCCCAACTCAAAGCAGGTACGCGCTCTGAAGAAATTGCCCAAGCTAGAGCGCAAGTAATTCAAGCTCAAGCAAAACTTCGAGATGCTCAATCGGGATCGCAACCTGCGGAAATTCAGCAGGCTGAAGCTCAAGTTAATTCGGCTCAATCGGATCTCGAACTTGCAAAGTCACGAGCAAAGCGATACGAAAAATTACAAAAAGACGGTGCAATCTCTCAAGATACTTTAGACGGATATATTAAGGCGCAACAAAGTGCTGATGCTGCACTTCTCGCAGCCAAAAAACGCTTAGAGCAACTCCGTCAAAGCAGAGGTTCTGATATTAACGAATTAGCGGGTGCTTTAGAACAACAAAAACAAAACTTAACCCAAAAGCAGAACGGTTCCCGTCCCGAAGAAATTGCCCAAGCACGAGCGCAAGTAACTCAAGCAGCAGCTCAAGTTCAGGCAGCTCAAGTGCAACAGCAATACACTAAGGTACTGGCTCCTTTTGCGGGCATTATCGGTGCCATCCCGGTGAAGGTAGGGGAGTATGTGGGCAAAGGAGATCATCTCAGCACACTTACCAAAAATGACTCTTTGGAACTGAATATAAACATTCCTCTCAACCAAGCCAAACTGTTGCGCTTGGGCTTACCTGTGCAAATGCTTAATGCCCAAGGTAAAGTTACAGCAGGGGGGAAGTTGAGCTTTATTTCCCCAAATGCTAGTTCAGATTCCCAGACAGTTCTGGTTAAAGCTATTTTTAATAATTTTGGCGGGCAACTGATGAATCTTCAGTCAGTGCAAACCAGAGTGATTTGGGATCAGCGTCCGGGAATTTTAATTCCCGTTACAGCAATATCTAATTTGGCAGGAAAGACTTTTGTTTTTGTGGCTGAACCACCAGAACAAACACAAGAATCTAAACCAGAAGAATCTAACAAACAACCTAAACCAGAAACGCCAACTTTAGTCGCTAAACAAAAGCCAGTAAAGTTAGGTGCAATTGAAGGGAATAATTATCAAGTTATTGAAGGATTAAAGCCTGGTGACAAAATCGTTATTTCTGGCATTCTTAGCTTAAGAAATGGTGCTGCTATCAAGCCGGCGCCAGAAGAAATGGCGAATCAAAATGAATTAAAAACTACCAATTAAACTAGTACCGCAAAGCGGAAGTCAAAAAGCTGATAATTTAGGCTTTTTAAAGATTTTAAATGGCTGCTTTACTTCCATCGATATGTACTAGCTAGACGGTCATGAAATTGGCATTTGACAACGCACACCCAAAAATTAACTTTCTCTAGCCCAATGCCCAATAAACATAGGCGTTGACAAAGATGTAGAGACGTAGCAATGCTACGTCTAATCAAGGATTCTGGGTCACGCATAATTAATTTCCACATCGGTTGCCCAATGCCCAATGCCCAATGCCCAATGCCCAATGCCCAATTTTAGTAACTTATGTTTGTCAATACCTTCATTAAACGCCCAGTTTTAACGACTGTCTGCACAATCATCATTTTGCTGCTGGGAAGCATTTGTATTCCGATTTTGCCAATTTCGCAGCTACCAGACCTCGCTCCCGTCCAAATCACCGTTAGTTCCAACAATATTGGTGCAGATGCTCAAACAACAGAAAACACTGTTACCAACATTATTGAGCGACAAATTAACGGCGTTAAAGATGTTTCTTATATCTCTTCTAACACGGGTAATGACGGCGCGAGCAATATAGTTGTTTCCTTTCCGACTAATGTCAATTCTGATATTGCTCAAGTCAACGTTCAAAACAAAAAGGCGATCGCCGATCCGCAATTGCCAGATACTGTTAAACGAACAGGTGTCACCGTCGAAACAGCATCGAGCAGTCTCCTTTTGGTATACGGTTTCTACGCAGAAAATAATGAGTATGACAACATTTTTATCAGTAATTATGTTGACCAGCTTATTCTCGACCAGATTAAACGGGTTCCTGGTGTGGGTAGTGTCAGGGTTTTTGGGGAACGCAAATATGCAATGCGTCTCTGGCTCGATCCAAATAAGCTTGCACAGTATAAGCTAACACCGCAAGATGTGACAACTGCCCTGCAAGAACAAAATATTCAAGTAGGTGCAGGAGCAATTGGTAAAGAACCAGCACCAAAGAATCAAAGCTTTGAATTTGCTTTGCGGGCAAGCAGTCGATTCAAAGATGTGGCTGAATTTGAAGACATGGTGCTAAAGGTGGGTCAAGTTGGTAATAATCCTGATGCCAGCGGTGCTGTTAATACTAATTATACCACCAGTAGCAGCTTAGTTAAACTCAAAGATGTGGGTCGAGTTGAACTAGGAGCAGAGAATTATCTTGCTGATGCTAAATTCACCTTACCAGGGAGTAATCCCAAGCCGGCTGTAGGTTTGGGGATATATCAACTTCCGGGTAGTAATGCTTTAAACGTTGCTCACGCTGTCGAGAAACAAATCGAAGAGTTAGCGAAGAGTTTTCCTCCCGGACTGAAGGGACAGGTCGCATTTGACACGACTCCCTTTGTGGAAATTTCCCTAGAAGAGGTGCTGCATACCCTGGTTGAAGCGATTATTCTGGTAGTCTTGGTAATTTTTGTCTTTTTGCAAGACTGGCGGACTACGATTATTCCTACGGTTGCGATTCCTGTTTCTTTGGTGGGGACATGTGCGGCTCTGTTGGTTTTAGGATTTCAGATTAATACACTAACTTTATTTGGTTTCGTTCTGGCGATCGGTATCGTCGTCGATGATGCGATTATTGTGGTGGAGGCAGTTGCAGTCAAGCTAGAACAGGGGATGAAGCCTCGTGAGGCAGCTATGGAAGCAATGAAGGAATTGACTGGGGCAATCATTGCCACCTCACTTGTACTGATGGCAGTGTTTCTTCCCGTGGCATTTGTTCCGGGAACCACTGGTATTGTTTACAAACAATTTGCCTTAACCGTTGCTTGCTCGATCGCTATCTCGACCTTCAATGCTTTAACGTTCTCTCCCAGTATGGCAGCTATCCTGATGCGTCCAGCACAGCCGGGATGGGGACCTTTAGGCTGGTTCTTTGGGCTGTTTAATCGCGGATTTGCGTGGTTTACGCGCCGATATGTGGGGTTTGTCAGTTTCCTCACTCATGTGAAACCGATTGTCATTGGGGTTTTTATCGCTGGTTTAGTAGCAACGGTTTTCATGTATAAGCTAGTACCTACTGGCTTTATTCCAGAGGAAGATCAAGGTTACTTCTTTGTAATTGTTCAGGCTCCTGATGGAGTTTCTTTGCAGTACACCGAATCAATTATGGAGCGGGTTGCCAAAGAAGTCACATCGGTTCCCCAAGTGAAAGCTAGTTTTATGATCGCTGGCTTTGGTTTCGATGGAAATGCTTCTAATTTAGGGATTGCCTTTGCCAATTTGAAACCTTGGAAAGAGAGAACTGAAGAATCTCAATCTGTTTATGGAATACTTCAGAACATAAACAAAAAGCTCTCAACGATTACAGAAGCCAGAGTAATTGCGGTGAATGCTCCACCGGTTCGCGGGTTGAGTAGTACGGGTGGTTTTGAGTTTATCCTTCAAGACCGAACTGGGAGCGCTCCCATTGAAACCTTTGTTGAGAATGCCCAAAAATTTATTGCAGCGGCAAATAAAAAACCTGTTCTCCAAGGAGTTTTTACTCAGTTCACGGCAAATACTCCCCAATTTCAAATTCAGGTGAACCGCAACCAAGCGAAAGCTCTGAATGTAGATATTAACCAAATTTTTGGGGTGTTGCAAAGTTACTTGGGGTCACAATATGTGAATGACTTTGTGCAAGGACAGCGACAATATCGGGTATATATCCAGGCAGATGGAATTTTCCGCTCTAATCCTGATGATATTGGTAAGCTGTATGTTCGCTCCGGTAATGGGACAATGATTCCGTTGAGCAATTTGGTGCAAGTTACCCCCTTTGTCGGACCGAAAACCATCTCCCATTATAACTTGTACAGATCCATCAAAATTCAGGGCGCTCCGGCTCCTGGTGCGAGTTCTGGAGAAGCGATTAAAGCGATGGAGCAAGTAGCAGCAGAGGTTTTACCCGAAGGTTTTGGTTATGAGTGGACGGGGACTTATCTGCAAGAAAAGACTTCTGGAGGAGCCACAGCGCTGATTTTTGGTATAGCAATTGTGATTGTGTTTCTGGTGTTGTCAGCTCAATATGAAAGCTACACTGACCCGATCATTATTTTGCTGACGGTTCCCCTAGCAATATTGGGAGCGATGACGGCAATTTGGCTGCGATCGAATGTGTTTATGGTCGGTAGCCTTTTTCCTAAAGTGGTGGATGATATCTATTGTCAAGTGGGTTTGGTGACTTTGATTGGTCTGTCAGCGAAGAATGCGATTTTAGTTGTGGAATTTGCCAATCAGCTGCTTGAGCAGGGTATGAGCATCACACGAGCAGCGGTAAAAGCGGGGGAAGAACGTCTGCGACCCATCTTAATGACTTCTTTTGCCGCGCTGTTGGGATTTTTACCTTTGGTTCTTTCTGAGGGTGCTGGAGCCAGTAGCCGTTGGTCTTTGGGGACAGCGCTTTTTGGGGGACTGCTGCTGGCAACGTTCTTGAGTTTGTTCTTGGTACCAATTCTCTACATATTGGTTAAGAGTCTGGCTAAGGCAATATTTTCTCGCAAGCGTCCACCAGGAGGCTCGAACCCTCCAGAAACCCCAAATCACAATGGAGCGTCAGGAGCGAAGCGTGAAGCTTTACCTGCTGGGTCAATTCAAAAAGAGACACAACTTAGGTCGCAGCCGGATGGGAAAACGGCTTGATGGTAGATTATATCATGTCAGGTTTATTACGACTAATGTAAAGACGTAAAGAGTGGAACGTCTCTACGACTAATGTAAAGACGTTCCACTCTTTACGTCTCTACGACTAATGTAAAGACGTTCCACTCTTTACGTCTCTACGACTAATGTAAAGACGTAAAGAGTGGAACGTCTCTACGACCGTTGCGATGTTTTTATTACTGTTAATTAAACGGACATGATATTATCGCCCAATACGGCTCAGTTAAGGTTTTTGGTATTTATTTTAGACCTGTAGAGACGCGAAATTTGAGGCAGTGCGTTGCGGAGGTCACGAGGGTTGAATCACCTGCGGTGGCTTCTCTACATATTAATAATAAGTAAAAATATTGACTTAATTGTGTTATGTCATATCAGTAGACATCTCCAAAAATGAACTATGCGTTGCCCAAAACCCTTGTAGAGACGCGAAATTTCGCGTCTCTACATTGTTTTCTGGAGATGTATAGTAGACAAACGTCGTGAAAATGAACTATGCGTTACCCAAAACCCTTGTAAAGACGTTCCGGTGGAACGTCTCTACGTATGACTCTGGAGATGTCTAGTAAATTACTCAGAATTCTACATTCTTTTCCACGCCTATGTCTCACAGATGCCCTTTTCGAGAGTTTATGCAAAAAACCCCTGCATCGGAATTCGGACCACAAACTCTGTTCCCTGCCCCGCAGTAGAATGACACTCAATGTTGCCACCATGTTTTTCGGTGACAATCTGATAGCTAATTGACAAGCCCAATCCAGTCCCTTTGCCAACGGGTTTGGTGGTGAAAAAAGGATCGAAGAGTTTAGAGCGAATGGGTTCTGGAATACCGACACCGTTATCGGCAATGCAAACTGTGACCCAGTTAGTGTCGATCGCAGAGGTACGGATGGTGATGGTGGGAGAAGCGATCGCTGACTCTTCTAAGGCATCGATCGCATTACTCAAAATATTCATGAAGACCTGGTTCAGTTGGCTAGGATAGCATTCAACCTCTGGTAACTGTTTGTAGTCTTTGATGATTTCGATGGCAGGAAAATCGGGTCTGCCTTTCAGACGGTGTTGCAAAATCACCAGAGTGCTATCGATACCTGCGTGGATATCGACGGGTTTGAGTTCCGATTCATCCAGACGAGAGAAGTTGCGGAGGGAGAGAACAAGGTCGCGAATGCGATCGCTACCCATTGCCATCGAACCTAGTATCTTCACTAAGTCCCCTTGCAAAAATTCCAGATCCAGGTCTTTTGCCCGCTTTCGGATTTCGTCTACTGGGTTGGGATAGTGCTTTTGGTAGAGTTGGACAAACTCTAGCAAATCTTGAGTATATTGCTTCACATAGGTCAGGTTGCCGTGAATGAAATTCACCGGATTGTTGATTTCGTGGGCAATTCCAGCCACCAACTGACCAAGGGCAGCCATTTTTTCACCTTGCACTAGATGCAGTTGGGCTTGCTTGAGGTTTTCTAATGCCTGGTTGACTTCATTGGTGCGTTGTTCCATCATGCGGGTAGCATTACGCAGTTGCAGATGCACCCGGATGCGTGCCAGTACTTCTTCGTGCTGAATCGGCTTGGTGATGTAATCCACAGCACCCAGGCTCAAGCCTTTGACTTTATCCACCGAATCAGAAAGAGCGCTCATGAAAATAACCGGAATATCCCTAGCGGCAGGATTGACTTTGAGCCGCTGACAGGTTTCAAAGCCATCGATTCCTGGCATCATTACATCCAGCAAAATCAAATTGGGCTGAGACAATTGCAGACGTTGTAGGGCAGTTTCACCGTTTTTGGCGATCGCCACCCGGTAGCCCTGTTCGCTCAACAAATCGAACAAGACTTGCAGATTGGTCGGGGTATCGTCTACGACTAAGATCGTGTTCTCTTGAGAAATAGAATCAACAGACATCAGCAAACTCCAATAGTAAATGGACATCTGGTAAGTAGCTGGGCGTAATTAAAGTGCAGATGAACCTAACCCCCTAGCCCCCTTCCCTACGTTCGCGAAGCGTCTTGAAGAGAGGGAACCGAAACTCTTTCTCCCCTTCCCTCCTAGGGAAGGGGCTGGGGGTTAGGTCTCCCGAATTGGCATTTCACATTTAATTCCACCGACCTACTTAGAAAAGACGTAGAGACGTAGCAATGCTACGTCTCTACAGGGGTTTCGGGCACTGCGGCTCGATCAGACGGAGAATGCCTTCGTCATCAAACTGTTGACTCAGTTCTAGAACTCGGTTCGCAAAGACAGTATATTCGGACGATAATTGCTTCAGGCGGTTGGCTTCCTGCTGAATATCGGTGATAAAACCACCCTGGGCAGCGGCATAGAGGGCTGCCAGTTCTGCGGCAGGGGGCACCATTATCCGGGCAACCTCATCGGCATTGCTAACAGTGGGTTGAGTTGCCTCTAGCTCGGTTTCGTAAATCCACTGCAAATTCAAGAGTCGCTGCAATTCGGCAAGTAGCCCAGTAAACTCGATTGGCTTTGGGAAAAAGCTACTGCACCCAGCATCTAGACTTGACTGTATATCCACCTGAGATAGAGTGGCAGAGGAAGCGATGATCGGCGTGGTGGCAAAGTCAGTAAATTGACGCAGCCGCCTGGTCATTTCTAAGCCATCCATGATAGACATACATACATCGGTAATAATCAAGTCGGGGCGCATTTGGATCGCCAGATCCAAACCCGTTTGTCCATCCCCAGCTTCTGCCACCTGAAAGCCCAGCGGTTCGAGCATATTCACTACCACCAGACGGTTTTCTTCGCGATCGTCGATCGCTAGAATTTTGCGCTGATCGCCCTGGTAGCCGATGACTTTTTGGTTGGCGATTCTCCCCTTGAGACACTGGGCGATCGCCTGCCCTACTATCCAATCGGCAGCGGGGATCAAGTCTAATTCAAAGGAAAAAATACTGCCCTGACCAAGGACACTCTCGACTTGAATGGTGCTGCCCATTTTCTCAATTATCTGTTGGCTGATGGCAAGTCCCAGTCCAGTCCCTTCGCTATTGCGATCGCGGTTTCCGGCTTGCTCAAAGGGCAAGAAAATTTTGCCCAGTTTTTCCGGTGCAATGCCAATGCCCGTGTCTTGAATTTGGAAGCGAATCCGTTGGACTGCATCGGGTTCGGGAGCTTCGCCGACTCTTTCAACTCGGAAGGTGACAGTGCCAAAGTCGGTAAACTTGACGGCATTACTGAGTAAATTCAGCAACACTTGCCGCAGACGTTTGTCGTCGGCATAGACGGCAATAGGCAGGTTAGCGGCGGGCTGATAGTGAAACTCCACGCTCTTTTGCTCTGCCTTGACACCGCAAATATCCACCGTGCACGCGAGGAAGTTCGCCAGATGGAAATCTTCGGGATAGAGTTCCATCTTTTGCACTTCCAACTTCGACAGATCCAGAATGTCGTTGATCAGGGTCAGTAGGTGGGAACCGCATTGCTGAATCACCCCTAGCCCCTTAAGTTGTTTTGTCGTTGTTGCCCCATCGCGCTGGAGAATTTGGGCATAACCCAGAATGCCGTTAAGCGGAGTGCGGAGTTCGTGGTTCATGTTGGCGAGAAATGTGCTTTTGCTGCGGTTGGCAGCTTCAGCGACTTCCTTTGCCTGTTGCAATTCCTGGATTGCTTTTTCTAAATCTTGGGCTTGCTGCCGAAGTTCTTGCTGGTATGTCTCTACACATGTAGCCGCCGATTGAATTGTCTGTGCCAGGAACTGGATTTCGTTATTTGGCAATCCACTGGGTATGATAAAATGGTCAAGCCCATTGCGATCGGTAACTGCTTTGTTCAAACTTTGGAGTGGATGCAAGACAACTCGCTGAATCATCACCGTCATCAGCGCCAAAATTGCTGCCATCCCAATGAGTAGGGTGAAGGTAGAAGTAGAGAAGGTTTGCCAAGCTTGCTGTTGCAGTTCTTCGGCATCGAGAATGGCGATCGCTAACCCCCGCCGGTCTGCCAGACCAAACAATGTACTGCTAAAAGGCAAAATTGCGACTAAGGCTGGCTTACCATCTATGGTGGTTCTGAAGCTCGTTTCCAAACCCGTCTGAGAAGCCTCTTCTAATACTTGAGTTAATTCTGGATGAATTGAAGCATAGGGTGGATTTCGTAGTGCTGATCCACTCCGAGCTAGGGTTTCTCTATTAGGACTAACGATCGCAACTTCCACCACCGTTGGCAATGTCGCGTAGTTTTGCACCACTCGCTTGATAATGCTTGTATTCCCCAGTTCAATTAATCCCTCCGCAGAAAACCCGACCCCCTGGGTAATCGATTGGGCACGTTGTTCTAGCTCTTTCTCCAGTTTTGATTGAATCAAGAAGTAGTTCAATCCCAAGGTGGTTAAGCCGACGGTTGCGAGAGAAATACCAAAACCCAGCAATAGTTGGTGGGATAAGTGACTTTTAGATGACTTCTGCCTCATGACTTCCATCCTGCTATTGCTTCATTGACGAGGGTGGCATCAATTTCCACATCTTGCCGAATCACCCGACCATGACGCGGATCGGCTTTGAGCAATTGGACAATTTCTGCCTTTGCCGATTTGAGACGACCCTCTGGGGCAAACATCCGCTGGTTTAAGGTCATATCACCTTTTTTTAATCCAGCATAATCACTGGCAAAAGACTCACCACTTTGTCCCAGTTGTTCTCCAACTGCGTTAAACACTTTTTTTGGCTGGGTTTCAACTGCGTGCATTACATCAAACCATGCCAGCATAAATTGCTTTAGTTCGGCTTTTTTCGCTTTCACGATACTGTTACTGGACATCAAGGTATCAATCACCAGACTGTCTACTTGCTTTGTGGTGTGAATTATATTGCCTTTGAGGCTCTTGGCTGTCTCCCCTAGCACTGGTTCCCACAACACGGCAGCATCAATCTCACCTTCCTTAATTTTCTGAGCCGCTACATCATTGGAGTAATCCAAAATCTGCACGTCACAGGGTTTGATCTGATGGGACTTTAAAGCTTCCAGCAAAGTTAAATGGCTGATGATTCCTAACTTTGTCCCCACTTTCTTCCCTCGCAAATCTTCTACGGATTTAATTTCTGGTTTGGCAAAAATTCCATCTGCTCCCGCAGAAATGTCGAGCGTCATTAACACTACCGGATTGCCATTGCCCGGATCAACCTGCATCACCTCCCAAAACGTAGTAAATGCGGCATCTAACCTACCGCGCATTACTGCCCGACTGGTATCCTGGGAGTTATCAAACAGCAGAAACTCAACCTTTAGTCCCCGTTGCTTGAAGATTTCTGAGGTTTGGGCATAGCGGGCAATATCATACCCCGGAAAGCTTATAGTTCCGACCCGGAGCAGTTTGAGCGATTGGTTTTGCCCAAAGTTACAGGCATTGGTCAGAAACGTCAAGGAAAGGGCGATCGCAAACAAATAGAAAGAGGTAGGTTTGATACCTAACTTCAACTTTTGCTTCCACCAAATACCTAATGTATCTATCATAATTTCGGCAATTTTCATAACTTACCAAACTAACTCTGGGAAAACTTTACTCAAAAAATGTTTTAAAAGTCCTACTGCGGGTAGAAAAAAGCAATGCGTCAGCACCGGTGGTCGAAATCATCTTGCAAATGAGGAATCTGCGTCTTTTTTACGCTCAAACCTATTGACTGAAGTTAATTAATAGACATCGACCTAAATTAATTATGCGTTGCCCGAAACCCTTGATTAGACGTAGCACAGAATAGTCTCTACCTATGACTCTGGAGATGTCTAATAGGTGCTTTTTGTCCTCAAGGGGAACTACAATATCTCAGAGATACTGTCGCCACTCCAAAACCAGTGGAATTAAGATAATATATTTACATCAGTTATAGTTCCCAGATTGACTGGCTCAAAACACAATATCTACTGAATTTTCACAGAACGACACCTGCCAAAATCAGTGAAAATTGGCGTAGCAATTAAACAGTGGCGATCGCACCCTTCAAATATGGAAGAAATTTTCAGTCGCAACTACACTAAGACTTAGGCAACTGGCACATATATCGGGGTCAAAAGTCCAGATTTTTTGGACTTTTCAAAGGGTGACTCTTCACAACCTCTACGAAAAAAATATGACACTTGCACTCATTCCTATACACAAACCCTCGTCTGCGATTAGGTGGACTCACCTGAAAATAGGGTTTAAAATTTTATTTAGTGAAAGTGAAAATAAATGTAGAGACCTAGCAGTGCTAGGTCTGTTGGGTTCAGGCAGCGCATAATAAAGCAGTCGATGTCTAAGATAAAATCATTCAATTTGAAGCTGCGGCATGAGTTGGAGAGTGCCAATACCTAACTCTTTCGGCGAAAGCGATCGCGCTTCAAATAAAGCCATCATATCTCGCAATTGCGGATTTCCGCGAGAAGCTCCTGTAAGTCCTTTGGCAATAATCAAGCCACAGTAACCCTGAGTATTTTTACACCGCTGATTCCATTTTTTCCGTGCTTCTACGTGAATCGGGTCATCATCTAAAAATTCACCAAAGAGAAATAATTCGCCATTGTTAGTTTGCAATAAACCTAAGTCGTAGCGATCGCCATCAAAGGGATCGGCACCGGGATTAAAACAAATTGCTTTGAGTCCCCCAGCAGCTTCAACACTTTCAATTACAATCTTCGCCTTAGGACGGGAAGTCTGAATTAAAATCACAGGCAATCCGTCACCTACTTGTTGAATTTCGCCTGCTTCATGGTATATCACACCGTTGCGTAAATACTCCAACATTTCCCAAGACACCACACCTAAGCTGAGAAAAGAATCTTCCGGAATTAAGTCATCTCGCAATGACCGCAACATTGGGTTATTAGATAAATCCCCCTCTTCAGTGCTACTAAAGCCTGCCATTTCCTCTAATTCACCTGCTAACTGTGGCATCGTCGAAACAGTGATACTCAGTGATTTAGTTAATTCATCCAATGGCAGTGTAATGCGATAGCGACGGCTTAAGGAAACGAAAGCTTCTCCTTGAAGCTGGCGTCGATGGTCACGGATAAAGCGAGACAAGCCTTCTAGAGCCACCAAGACTACAATAGCTTCTTCGTCATACAAAACAGACCGCAGTCCTTCTAAAGGGTGGATATTGCCGAATGTAGGGTCAATTTGCGATAACGGCAAATCTGCAAGATCCTCAACATCATCCTCATCTTCCTCATCTTCATCTTCATCAATGGCGTTGTTACTCTCAAAGGTGAGAAACAGACAATCTTGCTTGAGAAAAGCTTCTTCTAAACGCTCTTGCGATTCATCATCTCTTAAAACGGTGGCGCGAAATCGCTTGAGAGAATCTTCTGAGCGATAAAATAAAATTCCATACTCCATCCCCAGCATTCCCATCACTGAGGCATAAAGTGTACCGACATCCCACTTATTAATTTCTATTGATAAGATTTGTTGTTCTTCTAAAAATTCCCAAGGAGCTGCGCTCCAGATCGCTAATGCTCGATCGCGGAGGGTTGACGCATACTGTGGAGGTAATTCGGGGACTTGACTATCAATGATTTCCCCAAATCCGCGAAATAGTTCATCAATTAAATGCAATTCGGGTGTGTAGTCAATGGCAATATCCAAATCTTGCAGTACCCCACGCAGGTAAAATTGGATCTCGCGATCCCTAACAACTATTCTTTGGGGACGAGCTGGTTTTGCGGGACTGTGGGGATGTTCCATTGCTCGCATGAGAGTGCGAACGATCGCCTCAGGACCAGTCTCTGGATCGACAACATCCATCCCGCGCACAATTCCTTGGGAGCCATCCACCCAAAGAATGCACTCTCCTTTTTCCTCCGAATCATCTCTAGTTGATGATGACATCGGACGGCGATCGCCCTCCCATACAGAAGGAATTTGAATTAATTTCTGTAACCGACGACTGGTAGAGCGATTAAAACTTGTCATAAAGTAAAGAAGAGTCGAAACAAGCAATGTGCAAGTAAACTTAAGGAAAATGGCAAGCGTTAGCTAAAAATTAATTAACGCTCGCTGCACCTTTACAGGGGTTGGGCTGCTGGCTGCCACCATATTCAAAAACACCGAAATACAAACACCGAGTCCCTCAATTCTAGAATAAAAATCTTTAGCTGCTTTTTGCGGCTTTTAAAGGAGTATTTACAATTTGGTACTCTGGGACATCAATGCCGCTAGAATAAATACAAAAACAGCAAGGGGCGACCTCGGCGTGAGAGCTTGGGGTTTCAACTTACAAACTTGTCCAGACAAGGTTCTGGTTATACCACATAAAGGAGTTGAAAAGATGACACAAGCACAAGTATCTCAACGGGGAATTCAACTGAGTGAAGCCGCATTGCGACAAGTCAAGAGGTTGCAGGATAGTCAAGGGGCAGACCTCTGCTTGCGGGTAGGAGTGCGTCAAGGTGGCTGTTCTGGGATGTCTTACATGATGGATTTTGAAGACGCCAGTAAGATCACCCCCCAAGATGAAATGTTTGATTATGATGGCTTCAAAATTGTTTGCGATCGCAAAAGCTTATTATATCTTTATGGCTTGATGCTTGATTACAGCGATGCCATGATCGGCGGTGGTTTTCAATTTACTAACCCCAATGCCAATCAAACCTGCGGTTGCGGTAAGTCATTTGGTGTTTAGTTCATAATCGAAAGTCCGTAGTCAATAGTCCACAATAATTGAAGGGTTTTTGACTATTGACTATTGACCCTTAACCCTTGACTATTGACTCTTAACCCTTGACCATTGACTAATAATTTATGACTCAAACAGTTGAATCCCTGTTTGATACAGGTTTAGAACGCTATAAAGCTGGAGAATCAGTGGATGAATTAATCCCTGTGTTTCAAGAAGTATGCGATCGCGCTCCTAAAAGTAGTTCCGCTTGGACTTGTTTAGCGTGGCTGTATCTGATAGATAATAAACCCAACTCTGCTCACAAAGCCGCGCAAAAGGCAGTAAAATTAAATCCCCAAGACGCACAAGCAAGGATTAATCTCGCTCTAGCAATGCTGGAAAAAGGTGAAAAAGGTCTAAGGGAACATATTGATTTTGCCCAACAATTAATATTTGTTAACCCTGAATGGCGGGATGATATCAAAACCAGCATTGAAGACGGTTTAAGCAGAAAACCAGATTGGCAGAGTTTGCTAAAAGTCAAAAGCTGGCTGTTTCCAGAATAATTGGGCATTGGGCATTGGGCATTGGGCATTGGGAATTAAAGATGCTCAATTTATCATGCACAAATAAGTAGGATTCTTTCCAGTCCCCAGTCCCCAGTCCCCAGTCCCCAGTCCCCAGTCCCCAGTCCCTAGTCCCCAGTCCCCAGTCCCCAGTCCCTAGTCCCTAGTCCCTAGTCGATATATGAAAGATAAATTGTTAAACTGGTTAAACTTAATTTTAGTGGCAGATGTGTTTTTGGTTTTTTTAGGTTTTGGGTGGTTAGTGATCGCTGCAATTGGTGATGCTGCTGGAGTTAATCTGGGTTTAGATTTATGGCATAAACTTTGGCAACCTGTATTTAATCCGGCGATCGGCATCGTCATGGGTGGTGCTATTCTTAGCGGTATTATCAATTGGGTTTCTAAGAAATTCCTCTCCAGTCAGTAGTTAGCGATTCACAACGCTCCAACCAACCATTAGACTTCGACTGAATTTAATTATGCCTTGCCCGAAACTCTTGTAGATAGAGCTAGCACTTGGTAGTCTCTAGGTCTTTTATACCAGATGTGAAAATACCTATCAATGTAGAGTGGGTTAGGACGAATGTCTGTAAGGCACCCCCAACTAATTATGAGCGGTAAACCGCTCACTACAAATTAAGAATTAACTTTATTTCAGGATTTGTGCTAAAGCAGGTTTTAAATTAGGGTACAAGTACTCAAAACCTGTTTTTAAGGTGCGTTTGGGCTGGACTTGTTGACCTTCAAGAACTACAATTGCTCCATCGCCCAAAAGAGCTTCAATTGCAAAACTAGGGACAGGTAGCCAAGAAGGACGACTCATTACTTGCCCCATAGTCTGGGATAATTCTGACATGCGGACAGGATTAGGCGCAGTAGCATTATATACGCCTTGCATTTCTGGTTTCGTTAAAGCAAGCAGTATTAAATTTACTATATCATCTAAGTGAATCCACGAAAACCACTGCTTCCCGCTGCCAATTGGACCACCAGCGAAGAGTTTGAAGGGGGTAATCATTTTGCCTAAAGCACCACCGATTCCCAAAACAATACCAAAACGCAAAATTACTAATCGCACACCAGATGCTTCTATCTTTTTCGCTTCAGCTTCCCAAGCTTGGCAGACTTGAGCAAGAAAATCGTGACCATTCGTGCTGGTTTCGTCAAAAGTAGCGGTTTCACTGGTGCCATAATAGCCAATAGCCGAAGCGTTGACTAACACAGATGGTTTGGGGTTAGTCAGAGCGATCGCTTCGACGATTTTTTGCGTACTGAGTTTGCGACTATTGAGGATTTCTTGCTTGCGCTCTGGTGTCCAACGTCCCTCACCTATGGGTTCTCCAGCAAGATTGACTACAGCGTCACAACCGGATAAGGTGTCTTGCCAAGAACCAGAGACAGTTGGTGTATAAGCAATAATTTCTACATTCGGGAAAGCCTCAGATGGGAAAACTTTTTGGGCAAAGGTGGTGTTGCGAGTTAACACCACCACTGTTTGACCTTCAGAGTTAAGTCGTTCTACCAAACGACTGCCGACAAATCCTGTTGCTCCGGTAATTGCTACTTTCATTTTTGCACTTCTGCCCAATCTACTATTTTAAAGTTTTTGATCAATTTTTCACCAAAGTCCTCTGAGATGAAAATTTGATTGTGTCTTATTTTGCTTTACCTGATTGGTTTAATTATGAATCTATAATTACTTGCCTTTTACGTGCTTCGATATTATACGATGGACGGAGTGTTGCAAGGCGTGGGGCTATTATGGCTCGCTATACGTGTTCATTTATTGTTTCTGTGACTATTGATCATCTCCAACCGTTGCTTGTAGAACTTCTGCAAGACTGTGAGTTTGATGTTCAATACTATACAGCCGATTACATTATGGCTCGCGAAATTCCTGGTAGTGTTTCCTTCTCTAAGTTAGTGAGGGTGGAAGTTTTGATTGATAAATCAACAGCCACAGAAACAGAAACCCGGATGTCTATTGTGATTAAAAATGAAGAATTGCCTCTTCAACTTGATAATCACTGCCGCCAAGTGTTTGAATATTTCAAGCAGGCGATCGAACATAACCGACATTGGCATTTGATTGAAACCATTGCGGGGTAGCCAGTGGCACATAATAAGCAAAGCGTTTGCTGTAGCTAGCCAGAGTATCAAGCTAAATGGCAGCAACACGCTCCTTCCAAAAAAAAAGAACGAAAGATGATGTTAAAAACATACCAATTTTGGCAGGTTTTCAATCTTCCATATCCTCGTCTAGATCTTCAGCCATGCCGGGATTTATGAGTGTGATATCATACTCTGTGACATCACTTTCCACCATCGGTCGCGCAGTATCTCTTAACAGGTAATAAATAGCACGTACCTGAGGACCAAAAACAACCTCGTCTTCATTTTTGAGATCGTGTGCTGATATTCTGCGACCGTTGATCATTAAACCGTTAGCACTAGGCTTGCCTTTGGCATCACCATCGACAATCCGATAATAATAACTATGGTTTTTATCGTCTCGTGGCAGTCTAACTAATGTGGCATGACGGCGCGAGACAAACTGCGATACTAAAGTAATATCGCAGTCGCGTCTACCGATAGAATACAAAGGGCGATCGAGCGTAAATTCTTTGCGTCCTTGATCGTCTTCAATAATCAGTAGATGGCTTTCATTAGTTTCTGCTAGCTTAGTTTCTGCTGCCATTGACAAATCGTTGCTAGAAGTGGTTGTGTAATTAATTAAAAGTTGTTTCGTGTAGTTTCTTGCCATTTTCGCGCACTCAAAGTCTGTAGTACTAATTCAATATGCAGTTTAATTGCATATTCACTTGTAATATGAAAAAACGAAGATGTTCTACTTTGTTGGCTGTTGTCGCTCTTTTAAGAGTCTCAACAGTCTTTGTGATATGC
This sequence comes from Plectonema radiosum NIES-515, assembly GCF_025753815.1. Classification (GTDB taxonomy): domain Bacteria; phylum Cyanobacteriota; class Cyanobacteriia; order Cyanobacteriales; family Nostocaceae; genus Hassallia; species Hassallia radiosum_A. The sequence continues at coordinate 22,708 of NZ_JAOWRF010000255.1, forward strand.
GTAATAACGTGACTAACGACTTAGTTTAACCTGAGATGGGCAAAACCAAGACCTGTGCTGAAAAATTTTACCTCTAAAGAAATGTTATACGGACGATGGGCTTGCTCGACGTAATAATAGTGAATTGGTAACAACGCTAACAGAACTAAACGCCATTAATGCAGCAGCACCAGATGGACTCAGGACAAAACCGAAACTGGGGAACAATACACCAGCGGCTAAGGGAATGCCCAATGTATTGTATGCAAAAGCCCAAAATAAGTTTTGACGAATTTTGTTGAAAGTCGCACGACTTAGCTGAATAGATTCTACAACGTCGGTTAAGCGATCGCGCATCAGTACAATCTCAGCAGTTTCCATCGCTACATCCGTCCCAGAATGTAAAGCAATTCCCACATCGGCTTGCGATAAGGCCGGGGCATCATTTATACCATCCCCGACCATTGCCACTAGGGAGAGGGGGAGATGGGGAGAGGGGGAGTGGGGAGTTAGGAGTGGGGAGTTAGGAGTGGGGAGTGGGGAGTTAGGAGTTTCCCAAGTTTGTTTGTCCCCAAGTTGTCCCCCTTTTTGCAAAGCCTCGATCGCTGCTGCCTTTTTGCTGGGAGGGACACCTGCCATTACATTCTCGCTATCTAGTCCTAATTGCTTGGCTATAGCAGTAGCTGCCTCTAATCTATCCCCACTCAGCAGCATTACCCGCAAACCCATCAAGCGTAACTTGTCAATCGCTGCTTTAGCGTCTGGTCTGAGGGTATCTTGAACGGCAATTAACCCGGTTAAAATCCCTTCTAGGGCAACGTAAACGACAGTTTTACCATTTACTGCCAATTCCTCTGCCATCTGGTGTGCAGTTTCACTAATAGAAATTCCGTGCCAACTTAACCAGTCGCTATTACCTAAAATTACCCTTGTACCTTCTACTACAGCAGACACCCCAAGTCCTGGTTCGGTATGAAAGTCTTTAGCGTCTGGGATTGATAATTGTTGCTGCTGCGCTTCTTGCTGAATCGCTTTTGCTAAGGGATGGCAAGTACCGCTTTCTACTGCTGCTGCTAGCTGTATTAGCGAGTAGGGAGTGGGGGGAGTGGGGGG
>NZ_JAOWRF010000175.1 GCF_025753815.1 Plectonema radiosum NIES-515
CACTCTCCCCATCCCCCACTCTCCCCAACCCCCCATGCTACGGGGTCATGCAGAAATTGGCTGTCCAATTGTATGCACTTTAATTAAACTGGTTGTGCCTGATTTACCAACAGGGACACCGGAGGTAATCACGACTTTATCACCGTTGTTTGCCAAACCCATGTCTACAACACTTTTTACCACATTCGTAAACATCTCTTCGGCGTTGTGGACTGGGGGAATCAAGCAAGGAACTACACCCCAAGAAAGTGCAAGCTGACGGTAAGTGGTTTCTTCTGGTGTGAGGGCAATAATTGGCGTTGTCGGACGGTATTTGGAGACTAATTGTGCTGTGCTTCCGGAAGAAGTGTTGCAGAGAATTGCTCTGGCACCTGTTTCGTAAGCGACGCGACAAACGGCTTCGGCGACAGATTCAGTTACACTGAGACTACCGCCCTTGTGAGTCCAAGAATTTCTAGCACCTTCTTGTAGAGATTGTTCTGTCCGCACGGCGATATTGTGCATCATTTCAACTGCGGCGATCGCATATTCTCCCACAGCAGTTTCCCCAGAAAGCATCACAGCATCCGTACCATCCAGGATAGAGTTAGCAACATCGGTTGCTTCGGCACGGGTGGGATCGGGAGCGCTAATCATCGACTCTAACATTTGCGTGGCAGTAATTACAGGCTTGCCGGCTTGGTTGCAGCGACGTGTAATATCTTTTTGAATTAGGGGGACTTCATAAATTGGTATTTCTACCCCCAAATCGCCACGGGCAATCATAATGGCGTCGGCAATCTCTATAATGCGATCTAAATCTTCTACTGCTTCTCGTCTTTCGATTTTGGCGATCAGGCGAATATTAGCACCTGCGGCTTCAATCATTCGTTGGGCGGGTTCTAAATCTTGTGGCGATCGCACAAAGGAAACTGCTACCCAGTCTACACCCAACTGAATGCCAAAGCGCAAATCGAGCAAGTCTTTTTCGGTAATCGAACTGATGGGTAAAGGAGTTTCTGGCAAGTTTACACCTTTGCTGGTGGAAATAACTCCACCAATTTTCACCAGCGCTCGAATTTCATCGGCATTGCGATCGCTGACAATCAACTTCACCCGACCATCATTAATTAAAATCGGTTCACCAGGTCGCACCATTGCAAATAAAGTCGGTAGCGGTAAAGGCAATTCATCAATACTGCTACCTTTCTCTTGCATCACAAAAGTGACTTCCTGTCCAGCCTCTACAGTTAGTCCTTCTGGTGGCAAAACTCCCAAGCGAATCTTCGGACCGCACAAATCTTGCATGATAGCGATCGGTTTTTGCCTATCTGTGCTAATCTTCCTTAGATAATGAAGCGTTTGCGCGTGGAATTCATGCGCTCCGTGGGAGAAATTCAACCGCGCTACATTCATTCCCGCATCTACCAACGCTTCCAGCCGTTCGGGTGCAGATGTCGCAGGTCCAACAGTACAAATAATCTTGGTTCGACGCATAAAGTTTAGGGGTTCGGAGTTTAGGAAAGCAAATATTCAGACAGCGCGTCAAAAAATAACTCTAATACATCCTGATTTGCTGCCCGTGCGGATTACGCTACCCCTCAGAAATACGACGGTTTATGTCAAGTCAAGAGTTTTTAACTAATGACTATCTAATACACCTTGATTTACTGCCCGTGCGGATTACGCTACCCCTCAGAAATACGACGGTTTATGTCAAGTCAAGAGTTTTTAACTAATGACTATTGACCATTGACTAATGACTAATCAACCGGCAGCAACACGTTCTAACAGACCTTCTTTTTGTGCCATCGATAACATCAAGTCAACTACACGATTAGAGTAGCCCCACTCGTTGTCATACCAGGCAACAACCTTGAAGAAGTTGGAATTTAGTTCCATACCAGCGCCGGCATCAAATATACTAGAGCGGCGATCGCCTTGAAAGTCGGTAGAAACTACTTCATCTTCTGTGTAACCCAAAATACCCGCCATTGCTCCTTCGGAAGCTGCCTTCATAGCCGCACAAATTTCTTTGTAGCTGGTGGCTTTGTCTGTCTTGAAGGTCAAATCAACTACAGATACATCCGGGGTGGGGACTCGCAACGCCATACCAGTTAATTTACCCTTTAACTCTGGTAAAACCAAAGCTACGGCTTTCGCGGCTCCTGTGGAAGAGGGTATGATATTTTGTGCCGCACCGCGACCACCCCGCCAATCTTTCTTACTCGGACCGTCTACAGTTGGCTGAGTGGCTGTCATCGCGTGAACGGTGGTCATCAAACCTTCAGTCAAGCCAAAATTGTCATTAATTACTTTGGCGATGGGAGCTAGACAGTTTGTAGTGCAGCTGGCATTAGAGACGATCGCATCTTTTGCGGGGTCAAATATGTCATGATTGACACCAACTAACAAAGTGCGAACTTTATCTGGCTCTTTCGTTGGTGCAGAAATTACAACTCGCTTCGCACCAGCTTTTAAATGGTTTGATGCTCCTGACAAATCAGTGAAAAGCCCCGTAGATTCCACAACATAATCTGCACTGAATTTACCCCAAGGCAATTCTGCCGGATTCCGCATCGACACGCAAGGAATAAAGTGTCCATCGACCACGATCCCATCGTCTTTTGCCTCAATCTTGCCCTGATAAGTTCCGTGGGTTGAGTCGTATTTTAATAAATAAGCCAAGTTATCTGGTGGTACTAAGTCGTTAATCCCCACAAACTCGATATTGGGATTATTCATACCAGCACGAAATACCAACCGTCCGATGCGTCCAAATCCATTGATGCCAACTTTCAGTTTAACCAAGATTAACCTCCTATAATAGACCTCTTTAAGAAATCGGGAAAAGGGGAGTGGAAAGTGGGGGGAGCGGGAGACGGGGGGAGGGGAGTATTATTCAAAAGTCTCCCTCATTCCCCTCATCCCCCTTGTCCCTTTCTTGAAAAGGTCTACTTTTTACTCTTCACTTTCCGATCCTGACAGTCTAGATGGGTTATGGCATATTTAATTGGCAAATTTTAAGGTTTTGGCAATCAGGCAGAGTGCCACCATGAACAACGGATTGATCGCTTTGATATTAATCGATTGCATGACGGCAATACCTTCGTTGGGCTGGAGTCGTCCAAGGGCATTCATCACGAAGGTCGAAAAGGCAAACAAGATGCCAGTGCCGAGAACAGCTTCAATGCGAAAAGCAAGTGATTACTGGTTGCCATAAAGCCTCAATTAGATTACGCTTTAGGAATCGCGCTACCGCAAAGCTATCTTCAAACAGTCCATAGCGAACAATTAAGCCATTTTCAACTGTGAACTTGATCGATGCTTTCAACGTACCGCTTATTTTCCAAATTAAACACACAATATCTTTTTGACAGCTATAATGGGTGAAGTTGCACTAGGACGTTGGTGACTGCCATCAAGTTTTTTGATCTATGCCTTTAAAGAAAAGGGAGCCAACTATTCTCGTGGCAGTAAACCGAGCAACGACTCGGAAACTTTAAACGAGGAATTCGGTTCCCACCTGGATAAACCCAGGTCATAAACTTAGGTAAAACGGCGTCGCGGTGAACTTAAAATTTTTAGCTACCACAGTCAGCAAAAACTGTGGTATCTTTTAATTATATAAATTATTTATCAATGAGTTAATAAAATTACGATGTTTGTAACAGGATTGGGAGCAAATTACTGCCGATCGCTACATTCCCATTACTAATAACTTTCGCTAAAACTCCTGTTTGGGTGTGGTGAAATTGCTTTTGGAGTAAAGTCAGCAGTCCAATATCTCGTTCTCCGGTTTCTGGATGCACCTCTATATTTAAGCAGCGATTAATTCTGGCAGTGATCTCAATTCTGGCTGTACCAAGTTGCATTTCTTGCCCTACCCAGTCAAATTCTCCCCATGCGGGTACACCTTCTACAACTATATTCGGACGAAAACGCCGGACATCAATTTGTTGTCCGGCTAATTGACTTAAATTATCTATAGTTGCTTGACTAACAAGGGAAATATGGACTGCTTCTCGATCGGGATAGCGAGTTTCGTTAAACATCCCGACAAATTGTAAGGGTGCGCGGTTGCTATTTCTGGCAGCGAGGCTGGGGGAAATTCCTGCGAGATAGCCGGTGAAAAATGTCGAAATGCGATCGCGTCCAATTTCTGTTTTCGTATCGCCAATCAATAATTCTACACCTTTACCCTTGACTCTAAGAATACCACTCGCTTCTTCATACTGACAATCTAAAGCCGCTAAGGAATGCCAATCGTTTTGCATGATGAAGTTTTCCTTCTTCATCCACGGCACAATAGTAGATTCAACGTTTATTTTATCTTGCTTGTACATTAAGGCAAAAGAGCGATCGCCTGGTATCCCATATCCAACTTGCAAGCTGACGCTCTCTTGTGGTTTGGGTGTTAAACCCTTCACAGGATGGATAAATAACTGCTTAACCTCTGCTTGTTTCATTAGTCAAATAACTTTCAAAAGTGAAGTGCGATATAGCACCCCCATATAAGTTTACCTTTAAACCGCTAATTTATCCGTGAGAGCGCACTTGAGATGCTACTCTTTTTGATCCCCTAGGCATGTATGAAAGCCAAACCTGGAATCCTGTGAATTTTAGGTGGTGTTGGGTTAAAAAGGAAACTATGAAAATCATTAAACCCTTGATCAACTGGTTAGAAACCCGCGCTTGTGCCCCTACACACAGCGGTTGGGTCTTAGCGGGAATTGCAATTTGTTTTTTTGGGGCTGGTATCAATACGATGGCTGGTTGGTTGTATGTGATTAGTGGGGTAAGTTTTGCCTTACTAATTGTTGCAGCCGTTTTACCACAGCGATCGCTTGTCGGTTTAGTTGTCAAACGTCGTTTCATCAATCCAGTCTCAGCAGCCGATGAACTGACGGTAGAATTAGAAATTCGCAATCACACAAAACAGCCTGTTCAGTTGCTGCAAGTTGAGGATATCTTGCCGATTGTTTTGGGTAAACCAGTACAGCAGCCAATCGAAACGATTCAAAGCCAAGGCAGTTATAATTGGGTATACAATCACCCAACTGTGCGCCGGGGTGTTTATCGCTGGCAGACAGTCGAATTAGCTACAGGTACGCCTTTAGGATTGTTTTGGTGTCGGCGTCAGCATGAATGCGCCGCAAAAGCGATCGTTTACCCGACTGTGTTACCCTTGACCAATTGCCCCCTAGTAGACGAAATTGGGCAAGACGATCGCAATTCATCCGATTTGCGTGGTAAACCTTTTCAAACAGCCATAGCCGGGTTAACGCGATCGCTTCGTCCCTACCGCACAGGCGATCCCACTCGTCTCATCCACTGGCGAAGCAGCGCTCGCCACGGAGAATTACGGATACGAGAATTAGAAAAAGTTACAAACGGACAAAATATAATTATTGCCCTAGATAGTGCTGCAACTTGGGAAGAAGCTCACTTTGAAGAAGCAGTAATTGCAGCCGCTTCACTGTATATTTATGCACAACGCCAGCAGATACAAGTGCAACTGTGGACAGCAGCCACAGATTTAGTTAAAGGCGAAAAAATGGTTTTAGAAACTTTAGCCGCAACTCTAGCTGGAGAAGAGAATATCACAAAAGCTCCTAGTAACTCGCCTTTAATTTGGCTGACTCCAAACCCTGCGATCGCATTTCTTCCTAATGGTAGTCGTTGGGTGCTGTGGCAGAATACATCAAAAGAACAAGTCTTAGGAAATTGGGATTACCCAGGAATTATTATGCAAAGCGATCGCCCATTGCAACTTCAACTGCAAACAGGGTACTAGGGACTCTTGACTGGGTACTTGGAAAGACCTACATATCTTTCCCAATTAAACTAGCCAAGGTAGACACCATTTCTATAGTTTCAACGGGTTTGGGAATATGAACAGCAAACCCCATTTTAAATGCTCGCCCACGTTCTCCAGAATTATTACCAAGAACGATCGCAACCATTGCCATCTTTTGCTCAACTTGTTTAAGTTTGACTTGAGTTGTCAGGAAATGAGCTTCATTGTCATTTAGGGAAGTTAAATCGATTAGCATCGCATCGGGTTGAACTCGATTGAGTAAATCGGGTATTTCCTGAAGATTTGTTACAGCGATCGCTATACCCAGGCGTTCTTCAAGACTGGTGCAAAGAGCTGTAGCATCAGTAGATACAACTAAAACTTTTGTGTTTTCTAGGCGACAGTAACTAAATTGATACCCTACCCGATGTACTTTCCCCCATTCGCACATTAATTCGGTGATGGGAGTGAAAGTTTGACCATGAGGGGTGAGAGCATATTCTACGCGGGGTGGTGACTCTGGGAATGATTCTCTGTAAATTAAACCCTCTTTTTCTAATTCTCTCAATTGTTGGGTCAAGACTTTCTGGGTAATGTTGGAAATTAATAACTTTAACTCACCAAAACGTCTCGCATCTCGTCTTAGCCACCAAAGGATCAGGCATTTCCACTTGCCACCAACCGCTTTAATCGTTACTTCTACAGGGCAGGAATAGTTTTTGATATTAGTATCCATTTGGTAACTTTTAACCCTTGCATATTATAATTTATCGGCTCGTTGAAGACACCAAAACCAAAATTACTAGTGTTGATCATCTGGCAAAATACCTTAAGGAGAACAGGAAATGCAAATTAACGGTGTAGTTGCATTAGTCACAGGGGCAAATGGTGGGATCGGTTCTCACTTTGTAGAGCAATTATTGAATTTGGGTGTAGCAAAAATATATGTCTGCGCTCGTAGCGTTGGCAAACTTAACCCTGTTGTTTCACTCGATCCTGCTCGCATTTTCGCAATTGAATTGGATGTGACGAATCCGAAATCAGTTGCAACAGCAGCAACTCAGTGTCAAGATGTGACTCTTGTAATCAATAATGCGGGAACCTCCCTCAATCAGGGACTGATTGCTGCATCAGATATCGATAGTGCACGAGCCGAAATGGAGGTCAACTACTTTGGGATGTTGTCTATGTGTCGTGCTTTTGCACCTATTCTCAAAGAACATGGTGGGGGTGCGATGGTCAATGTTTTGTCACTGCTGGGAAAAGTAAATTTGCCGTTCAGTGGTTCTTACAGCGCTTCTAAAGCAGCTGCCATATCGATGACTCAAGGCGTGCGGGCAGAACTTTCCGCACAGGGTATCCTAGTAGTTGGCGTGATGCCTGGAACTGTGGATACTGATTTAGCGAAGGAATGGCCCAATCCCAAGGTATCACCTGGGGATTGCGCCAGGGCTGCTCTACAGGCAGTTATTGATGGTGTGGAGGATGTTTATCCTGGTGAACAGGCTACACAGGTTTCTGCACAATTACTAAGCGATCCAAAAGGTGTTGAGAAATATATGGCAAGTTTTTTACCTGGCATGGTGTTAGCAGGTACTGATGCTTAGGACGCGACATCTAATTTAGGAGTTAAAAGTTATAACTTTTTAACATAAACGCGATCGCATCTTGCGGTTTCTACACCTGTTGCTGGCTGATAGCCACTGCTTTCATACAGTTTTACAGCTTCGGCTAACACGCTGGCGGTTTCAATCCAAATTTGCTGGAAACCACGGAAGGCGATCGCTTCTTCTAGCTGTTGTAACAAATATTTACCTAGTCCTAAACCCCTCGCGGTGGGTAAAAGATACATTTTCCTGATTTCTACAGCTTTTTCGCCACGATGTATGGGGTAGTATGCGGCAGTACCTACTATTTTATTTTGGTGTTCAATTATATTAGCCTGACGACTAAAGTCGGGGCTAAACGAACGAAGCCTCCCTTCGGAGGCTTGAAGATTTGTTATTTCACTTGAATCCTTGGTGGATGTGAGGTGTTCAATTACCCAAAATTCGCCACCTGTTGCTAAGTAGCATTCTTCGACTTGTAATACATCTCGATCTGCACCGTTTGGTTCCCAGCCCAGACCGTATTCTGATAATACAGAACGAATGACTTCAGATGCGGGAGTGCGATCGCGTTCTTCCCAGTTACGAATCAGAAAATCTTTATAGGTGTTTGTCATAAAATTAGCGCTCTTTTATTACTCTTGTCAGAATAAATTTGAAACCCTATTTTCAGGTTAGTCCGCGTAGGCGGACGAGCGTTTGTGTAGCTGCGACTTCCAGTCGTCAGTGCTTACTACGGTTAACTATGAATTCTTGGTTCTGGGTGTAAAGTTGATAATAATTCACTTTCGGCGATCGCTAATTCATCTAACCGTTGCATGACAATTTTCCGGTCAAAGTAAGTATCAGCTAAAACCCAATAAGTTCCGAAGTGTCGCGCTTCCGATGCCATCAAACCGCGATAAAATTTAGCTAGTTCGGGTTCAAGACAATGGGTAGCTAATAATCCTAAACGTTCGTGACTGCGAGCTTCAATTAAACCGGTGACTAATAAAGAATCTAAAAATCGTTCTGGTTCTTTAGGTCGAACTTGTGCTTTTAAACCCGCACCGTAGGGAGGTGGTGATAATGGGGCAAGGGGGATGTTGCGACGTTCCAACCATTGATTAACTAGCTCAAAATGTTCTAATTCTTCACGAGCGATCGCAGTTAATTCCCGTACCATTTTGGTATTGGAAGGGTAGCGAAACATCATGTTTAAAGCGACACCCGCTGCTTTGCATTCGCAGTGGGAGTGGTCAAGAAGAATGATATCTAAGTTAGCGATCGCTTGTTCTATCCAAGCAGAACTGGTAGGTTGTTTGAGAGTGTTAATTGTCGGTAATTGAGAAGAAAGCACAGGTTAACAAAACTCCAGATATTTTAATTTAACATCGTAGTGAGGACTTCAGTCCTCTCATATCAGGACTGAAGTCCTCACTACGAATTTAATACAAACTACATTCTGTTGTAGTGTATGGTTTAATAACGTTTTGAACAATGTTTTTCTGACCGACAAATTCCTTTCCGTAATAACCATCATCGAAACCGCGAGCGAATTCACCACCAGCAGTACGTGGTTTGTAATTTTGACCTTTTTTAGCGCTGCTCTGTCCTTGACGGTAGCCATCGGAGTAAGCATGAGGGTGATATCCGGGGTCTTCGTTAACCTGCCATTGAGTTGTAGGAAAACAGTATCTTGCTGGCTCTATGGGGTAAGGATAGCGACGGTAATAGGGATATCCACGGTTATAGGGATACCCACGGGAGTATGGATATCTACCATAATTGTAACGCCCATGAGCTTGAACAGGCTGATTGTTAAGTAAAAAACCAGTAGTAGCAGCCAAAACTACTAAACTAGCGGAAATAATTTTTTTCATAGTTGCAGTCTCCGGAGTTGAATCACTCCTGGTACTTTTAAGATATCGTTCAGAAGTTTTGAGCGACATCACCAGATAGGGTGAATAATTGAACTGGGGACTGGAGACTCGGAAGAAACAAATTCAACACAAAAACAAGCTCCCCAACTTCTTCTGTGAAGTCGGGGAGATGATGAACTATACATTTGGGATTAGGTAGAGTATTCTTTCAAGCGTGGGAGCAATCCAAATAAAGTTAAAAGAGCGATCGCACTCAGCGTTACTGGGGTGATATACTCAAAGCCATCTACTTCTTTAAAGCCTTGCTTAATTGCTTTGTCAAAGGCTGCTTGGTTAATATCAAAGCTTTTTTGATTAGCCTTTTTCAATTCATCAAATGCCCAATTAGATTGTCCTTTGTTATTACCTAAACAAAGTGCGATCGCTTCAGTATGTTTCCCACTGCGTTCGAGTTGGCGGATTTGTTTATCAATAGCAACATAAGTACCTAAAGTTATGAGGTTTTTTACTGTTGCTTCTCGTTCACCAGCAAAGGTAAGATTTTTTACTTGGTCAGCTAACAAGCCTGTGAACCCATCTGCTTTGTAGTTTGGGAAGTTTGGTATCGATACTGCTGCGGCAACGGTCTCAAAAGTCTCACCATCAGGCAATTTAGCAATTTTGTTTATATTGTTGAAAAAAGCCTGTTCGTGATTCAAAGCAAAAGCTGAATCTAGTAAATAGCGACTTTCGGTACTATTGGCAATGTAACCTAAAGCGCGTGCTTGTCGCAATGCATACATAGAATTGAAGGCATCTTCCTTAGCAATGCGGAGATTTTGGGAAGCCGAAAGAAACGCACCTGTTGTGTAATTTAAAAAAGCAATAGCGATCGCAGTCGCAGCCAACAGCATAGGATTGAAGGTGCGACGAGTCCGCTGACTGAGAAATATTTGTAACCCTATTAATACGCTGATGAGTGCGATACCAGAAATCACTATAAAAAATAGCGATTTGCCAGAGTCAAATTTTACTTGATTGTATGTAACATTTAAAGCGTCTACGTTCACCTTATCCAGTGCGTCAGCGGCTGGTAATAGCTTTTGATCCATAATTTCCGCAGCACTTCGATAAGCAACCAGCATATTATTAGGATCGCGGCGTTCGTGAAAATCACGCGCTTGCTGAATCTTGGCAATGTAATTACCTAATTCTAATTGCAAAGTTTCAATCGGTTTTCGCTCTTTATCCCCGTAGGTAATATTCTCAGCAGCAGCAACTAGCCTTTGAGTGAGTTTCTCATATCGCTCATTGTAACCCTTAACAGCATCTTGGTTTTGTCCAGATGGTAGTAGCAGTTCATTAGCAACGTAAGCATCCATACCCGCTGCTGCATCCTTGAGACGTTGGGCAGTGGTGATACTTGGTGTGGCATCTTTACCAATTGTGTTAATAGCGTGCCGTTGTCCTTGGATGCCGCTAATGGTAGAAACTAATATTAGTAAACTTGTAGCCCAAGTTAAGTACAAGCCACCTTGAAGCAGTTGTGGAGTATTTAATTTCTTAATTGCTTTATTTGAAGCTGTGATTATCTTACTCATATTTTTGGCGTTGCTGATTTCAAGTATGAATTTGTTTCACGCAAAGACGCAAAGACGCAGAGAATAAGAGTTGTAATTATAAGTTTTTTGAATTTCATTCCTCAATTCGGCAATGCCATATTTTTTATGTTTATAAGGGTTCAGGGACGGCTTTGACAACGATTCGAGTCCAGTGTCCTAAAGTAAATTCGTCTCCATCTTGCAATAGGGTATCTACCATTGGCTTCAATTCCACCCCGTTCAGCTTGGTACCGTTAGAAGAGTTAATATCGCGCAGAGTTAAAGAACCGTCTGACTGAAGGTTTAACAAAGCGTGCCGATGAGAAACAGCATTGTCAAAATCCAAAGCAATTTCTGGTTCAATTCCTCTGGCTTGGCTATTGCGACCGATGAGGTTATTTGCCTTGTTTAGACGAAATGCGTTAGCGAAGCTTACCGAAGGTATCGCTTGTTGATTTGTCGGCGGTTCTGGGCTTTCTGGATGGCGTAGGGATGGATCGATTGCGATCGCAAGTTCCCAGGTGATTGGAGGTGAGGAAGACAAGGGGGAGGGGGAAGACAAGGGAGAAATTTTTCTTTGTCCCCCTTGTCCCCCTTGATCACGCAGTCCCCCCCTGTCCCCCTGTCCCCCTGTCCCCTCAACAATGGGCACTTCCCCATGTGCTAGGGTGACGAAGTTGTAACCGCAAATTTCACAAAAATCGCCGCTGTTGGGTTCGCGCTGAACACTGCAAGCTGGGCAGGTTTCGAGAGTTATGTTTTGTGGTATTTTTGGGGCGTAGACGCGCAGCGGCTTGTCGTCAGACATCGCTTCACCTGCACCGAGAATCTTCACTCCACACTCTGAACAATAATCGCACTCGGTTGATTCGTGACCTTTGAGACACTTATAGGTAGAGATGTCATTTGTCATTTGTCATTTGTCCTTTAGCTTGAAAATTTGACATCGACCGCTCTTTTAATATGCGTTATCCAAAACCCCTGTAGAGACGCGAAATTTCGCGTCTCTACATTGGCTAATTTTGCGGTTTGGGAATGCGGGTAGTTTTGGTAGAACGAGTTTCTAACGCCATTTCGTCTTCTTTGGCAACAGCTTTTTTTAATCGCACTGTTCCTGTGGGTGCATCTTCTATATCAACTACAGTTTTTAAGAGTTTGGCTGTTGCTTCGTTACCAGATTCATGGGCAAGTTTTACTGCTTTGCCTAACTTGGCAGTGGCAATTTCAATATTACCTTTCGCACGCGCTTCTAATCCTTCTTGAATCGATTGGGCAAGTTCTGCTTGTCCGGTGTAGTGAGCAACTCGTCTGTCAATTTTGGTCGATTTAGCATCATCGTCAGTCCAAGTTGCCAGAATGCGTGCCTCAACAATTTTGGTTTCTACACCGTTGTTTGTGTAAACTAAACTTGCGCGACCGGCTAACATTTCATCACCAACGTTACCGGGATTAACTTCGATACAGAAGTGGTAATCACGGGATTCTTGTTTTCCCCAAGCGCCGGTGGGATAATCTACTACTTGGGTCTTGACAATTTTGGCGCGGTGTGTAAGGTCAACAATATCGGGACTTACTTGTTTGCAGAAAAGTATTTTTGCTCCTTGGGGAGTCCACAAGCGCATAGCGACATCGCTGACATCTTTGCTCATGGCTTTCTCTAAAATCGCTCGGAAGTCAACTTCAATCATTTCGGTGTTGGGGATGATGTCTGTTGTACCGAGCAATTTGTTAGCGATTTTCTGGAGTTGGGCAACTCTCCAATCAGTACCGACGCCTCGACAATCACATTGAAAGACTCCTTCACAAGCTTGGAGAATTTTATTGAGTTTAGATTCGTCTGAATCGTCGTTTTGTCCGTCTGTAAGTAATAATGCTTGACGAACGGCGTTTGGCATTTTTTTGAATTGTTCTAAAGCTTCACTCAGCCAGGTTGACATGAGTGTGCCACCGCTAGCATAAATTTCTTTGATGGCAGCGATCGCCCAGGTTTTTTTTTCTGGGGTAGCTTTTGACACTGGGCAAATCACGCTGGCTTTACTAGCACCTGTGACGATGAAGAAGTAGGCATCTTCTGGCAGGAGATTTACGACTTTGACTATTGCATCTTTGGCTGCGTGAATTTTTGCACCTCCCATTGAACCGGATGTGTCGCAAATTATACCGAATAATCTGCCGTTGTTGGGGGTTGCAGCTATGCCGTCACTGGCTTGGACGGTGACTGTCATGATGGCGTGAACTTCTCTGGTGTCTTGGGGTAAAAATTGGTTTTGGAAGACTTCGGCTTTGAATTGGTTGGGCATGGTGTTTGGTTATGAGGATGGATTTAACGAACCGCCAAGGGCGCCAAGGACGCCAAGGAAGGAAAGAAAGGGTTTATAGGGAGAGGAGGGCGACGGTGATGTTGTCGTGTCCGCCGCTGTGACGGGCGAATTCGACTAGTGATTGGGAGATGGCGATCGCATCTGTATTTGATGTCTGCTGTATCAGGTTGGCGAGTTTTTGTGGTTGTTCTGCGTAGTTCCACAGTCCATCGCTACACAGCAGTAAATATCCGGAACTGGGAATGGTAAAATTGATGATGGTGGGGATGGCGTCGTCAATGGCATCTGCGCCTAACCACCGGGTAATGGCGTTCGCTTGGGGAGATTTTCTTGCCTCGGCTTGTGTCATTTCACCGGCTGCTACTACTTCACTCACCCAGGAATGGTCTTTTGTCAGTTGTTGGGAATTATTCCCAGAAATCCAATAAGCGCGGCTATCACCGAGCCAACCGATGGTAGCGGTGTTCTGTTGAACTACGGCAGCGACAATGGTGGTTGATGGCGGCTCTGAATTGATACTTTTATTATAAGCAATATTACATAGGGATGAGAGCGCAGCAGCCACGGCTGTTTTGATGGCTGATTGGGGATTTTCTTGTTGTTTGATGGCGGTAATTAATGCTGTAGAAGCGCTTTCGGTGGCAGTTTGAGCGGCTATATGAGGATTGCTAGAACTGGAAACTCCATCACAAACTATCAGGATATGGGTGTTATTATTGACGCTTTGCAGGGCAAGGTAATCTTCGTTGCGGTGGTGTCTGAGTCCGCGATCGCTTACTCCAGCTAAATGCGAGTCAATGGTTATCTCAAGTCGCTCTTGAACTTCTTTGCGAAATCCACAAACCGAACAAAATCCTTCGTTATCAATCGCTTCTGATTTCGCACCGCATTTTTCACAACCAATTGCTGTTAAGGATGTACCGCATTCTTCGCAAAATTGATCGCTTTCTAAAACAGAAATACCACATTTCGGACATTGCATCATAACATCATCATTAGTAGATTTCATCTGCGTTTATCTGCGTTTATCTGCGGTTAATTATTCATCTCAAATCAGTGTCCTTGGTCGCACGCGATTTGCTTCATCAACTAAGCGAATCTTTTCTTCTTTATTTACCAGATGTGCCATGTCACGCAAGGCTTTTTCCAATCCTTTTCTTAAATGTATTTCTTGGAATGGCTGTCCTAAAATCTTCATGTCGTCAGCAGCTTTGACTCTCTTCGATGTAAGCAGATTTAGTGCCGTTTCTAACAGTTGTTTGGTTAATTTATGGCGATCCATTCCTTCTAAAGTCAGCGCTTCAATTGCCGTGGAAGCAGCTTGTAATTCTTGAGTTCCTGGGGTAGATTGCTCGCGATTAATTAAGGTTCGGGCAATTTCCACACGCGATCGCGTAAACAAATTTGAACTTTGCGGCACTCTTTCTAAAGCCGCTACCGCACCGTTACGATCGCCAACAGCACTCTTACATCGAGCTAACCCAAATGCCGCTGATACATAACCCAAATCGGTACGGGATACCAAGTTATACATCTTGATTGCTAGTTGATAATTTTCCGCTTGTTCTGCCGCTAGCGCTAACGCCAATTTCGGCGCAAGTTCCCCCGGTAGGTCAAAATAAACTTGGTCGAATGCTGCTTGTGCTTCTTTAGATTTGCCTTGCCGCATTAGCGATCGCCCACGATACCAAAAAATTCGCCAGTCCCAAGCATCTTTCGCTTCAACTTGTGCTATAATCTTTTGTGCTTCGTCGTACTCAAAGATATCAATCAGGCTATTTGCCAATCGCAGCAATGCTTCGCTGGAATTGGGAGATAGTTTAACTGCCATTTTTAAACTGTCTACTCGTTTCACCGGATCGGCGATCGCACTCGCATTTACAACTGCATTAAACCCAGAATCCTCTGAATCTAACATCGGCACGGGCAATTGCTGATAATCGACTTTTATCGGTTCCAAGTCATTACCGTTACCCAGCGCTAGCATATCTCCACTAAAGACGTTACTCGCAGATGGACGCGGAATATTCGTGCTAATTGCTACTACTTCCCGCAACACACCCAGCAGTTGATCTGCCATTTCATCTGCCGATTGAAAGCGATCGTCGGCGTTTTCAGCGGTGGCTTTAATTAAAAAGCGATAAAGTGATTCTTGTTCGGCAAATATTGGCTCTTCTTCAGCACTGGGTAGGGTATATAAGTGTTGCTTGTTAAAACCTTTAATATCAGTTAGCAGCACTGCCAAGCTTCTACCAACGGTAAATAAATCTGATACAGCCGTCGGTCCCTCCCCAGCTTCCGGAGCGCTGTAGCCGACTGTGCCATAAATATCACCATTAGGGTCATCAATTCTGCGGACACCACCTAAGTCAATTAACTTGACATCCCCGCCTTCAATCATGATGTTATCTGGCTTGAAGTCGCAGTAAACTAAACCTAAGGAATGTAAATAAGCAAATGCACTGAGGATGCGGTGAATGTAAGCGATCGCTTCTGCAACTGGTAACGGTCCGCGACTTTTGCGAATTTCTCTCAAGGTTTTGCCGCCGACATATTCCATAATAATGAAACCTTCACTACCGTGGTTCACGAAGTTGTAAATGCCGACAATATTCGGGTGTTTCACTACTGCTAAAAATTGTCTTTCAGCGACGGCAACCGCTGCACTTGATGCATCTTCGGTGTTGAGCAATCCTTTCAGGACTACGTAGCGAGAGAGAATTTTATCGAAGCCTAAATAAATCCAACCTAAACCACCGTAAGCGATCGCTCCTTTAACTTCATATTGCCCAATAACTAAATCACCGGGAGAAAGCGAGGGAATAAAAGAATACTTCTGTCCGCACTTGCTGCAAAATCCCTTTTCTCGTCGTAGCGAGTTATTACAATTCGCGCAAAAGCGTTTATTTTCGGGCACCATCGGATTCGGGATGATGGCTTTTTCTGGTTCGGTGGAAGGCAGTTCGGGTACGGATATCAACCCAGCACCCAAGTGCTTGCGGGTACTTCTAGCTGAGGTTGTACTAGTACGTCGCGAACCTTTAGAACGATTGGTTAGTGGGGAAGAACCCGTCCCCGTGGTGACAGACGAAGTTCTCCCTGTAATAGTTGCGCTTAGTCTTTGGCTACTGGGAACAGATTTTACTGCCGCTAGTCCGCAGACGTTACAATAATCATCTTCAATAGTACCAGTGCAGCCATTTTTTGTGCAGCGATCGCCGTCCATTACGACTCTCCTATATCGAGTTATCAACAATTATCGTAGAGACGTTCCGACGGAACGTCTTTACTCGTAGAGACGTTCCAGTGGAACGTCTTTACTCGTAGAGACGTTCCACTGGAACGTCTCTACAATATGTGTGATTAGATAAATATTCCCTTTTGTGGTTATATTTCTCTCATGGCTTGCCATTTAAACGTTTTTCATATTGAGAAACTAATTCAGCGGCTTTATTTAAAGGAGTTGGACGACTGTAAAGAAGTTGCTTTGCATGTTTAGCCAGTTCTGTTAAAATAGAATCTTCGATTAATCCCCGTGCCAGCGCTTTTGCCTGGAGTGCGTCGAGCCTTCCGCGTAACTCTCGACGAGTTTGTAGGGGAGCGTTATTAACTGCATATGCTTGTTGTTCTGATGCTATATATTCTCTAGCCTTAATAGTCCAATTGTCTAAACCAACGATAATTGGATTCACTAAACCTCCAGCCAATTTAGTTTCTAACTTCATAAGCCATTGTCTAAGCGCTTGAATTTGCTCCTCCGCTAAAGGAGGAAGCAATATAGAGTGATCCAAGACTTTATCCTGACATTCCGCAAAAGCTGCGATCGCTTTAGTGTGAATTTCTTTTAACTGCTGTAACAAATTGCTGGCTATCGCCAATTTATCGCGAATTTGATTTTTTTGTTTGATAACTTGGTCTAAAGTCGCTTTTACCTGAGCCAACATCGGCTGGACTTGCTCTTGAAACACCGCACTCGTTCCTAGAGGGTCTTGTTCTATACTTCTACGTAAAGAAGCTAACGCACTCGCAGCTTGAATTAATTCACTTTGGCAATCTTGATTCAGCGATATAGCTAAATTTTGCAAAGAGAAAATTTGCGCTTCTGCATCCCCAAGCATCACTTCCATTTGTGTCCAAACCTCATCAACAGCTAAAACTGCCCCCCTAGCTACAGAAAAAGCATTTTGCATCCCTTCAAGTAGCTGTGCGGGAGTGATTTTAGTTGTGTTAGCACCAGTCAAAAGTTCTCTTTGTGATAGCGGTGTTTGCACCACAGGTAACTCAATTGAAGCACCTGTGAGCAATTGTGCAATTTCGGCAATTTTTTGTGTTGACAAAAAACGCGGTAACTGCTGTCGCAGCTTGATTGCTTTATCAACAGTTTGCACCAACAAGTCGAAGTGTTGAAACAAATCGTTCATCGCTTCTAGTGCTGGTGTTACCCGTGTTGCCGTGATTCCCGTGAACTTGACTGGAGGGAAACCAAAACTACCGCTCATTCGCTGATAAGTTGGTAATTCTTGAAGTTCAAGGAGATTTTGACTTGCAATATTGACTTTATTCTTCCAATCGGCTATTAATTGGTCAATTTCAACAGTCACCGCGATCGCTCCTGTAAAAAAGAGGCTGTATCAAACGCGAGCATCTCAATTTTATACCCAACACCAAAATAACGGAAAACGTTGCCGTAGCCGCGTGCCTCTCAAAGATAAGTCTACCGCAGAGAACACAGAGGAGCCAGAGAGATGGGCGTAAGTTTTATACTTAGTAAACTGCAAGTTTTTGTG
Organism: Plectonema radiosum NIES-515; assembly: GCF_025753815.1. Classification (GTDB taxonomy): domain Bacteria; phylum Cyanobacteriota; class Cyanobacteriia; order Cyanobacteriales; family Nostocaceae; genus Hassallia; species Hassallia radiosum_A. The sequence goes on from NZ_JAOWRF010000175.1 coordinate 17,937, forward strand.
CAAGTGGTGTCTCTCGATAAGTTGCCAAAATTTCATCGCGTTCGGTCAGCGCTATCATGCACAAATCTCCCCAAAATCCGGGTTGACGATAAACAGTAGTAATCCCGTTATTTCCCCTGCCTTTTTCTTTTTTTAACTCGTTCCGCACAAATATCCACAGCTTTTGAGTAACTTGAGTCCCAAAGCTGTCAAAGGGTAATATCCACTCATATTTATCATCCAGAAATACCCTAAAGGCAGAAACGATGGGCAATGCTAATATTTCTGGGGCACGAAAACCATAGGCAGTGCCATCCAATAATAAGGAGTTGCTATTTATCGAGATCGAGGCTAAGTTACAACTTCCTTTGACTGAAGGATGGTTGAGATATTCACTTAGCAAGTTATACACTTGTTTTTCAATCCAGAACCCTTGAGGGAATAAAGGTAGTAATGAGTGCATTCGTTCAACCGCATCTGGATTATTTAGGTTTGGAGTGGTAAGACTCCACGGATGTTGGGACATTCCGGGACGAGCAAAGTTGTACTTCACTCTGTCCAAACAAAGAAGAATTTTACACAAATGCAATACGGAGCAGCGATTGTCTTTTGGTACTCCGGTTTGATTTTGGTAGTAGGCAACTTTGTAATGTTTACCTTCTCTAACTTCTAATTCTTCTAGGTAATGGCGGATAAATTCAAACCCACCTTTGGCATTAATTTTAGAACGACGGTCTACGCTGGAAACTGTGTTGGCTGCTAGGGCATTGAGGGCTACGTCTTGTTGGGAAGCACCGCAGACAATTTCTAATTTGACTCTGGCTGGTTTTAAGTCTGCCCCTAGGATTTTAGCACTGCTAAAGGCAGCAAGAGTATGACCGCCGTCATATATTCCGTGACCGCGAAAGTCTTCTGATGGCTCTAAGCATTCAATCCACAGTCCTTGAGCGCCTTTTTTATCTTTATGAGGAGTTACGCGTTCTGCGGCAATTTTGATGCCGTTGTTTCTAGAAAGAAATTTATCAGGTGCAACTATTAAAGTATCGACAATTTCTTTAAATGTTGTTGTTCTCTTGTTGGGTTCTCTGACATTGGGGGACAAAGAGATGTCTGTGGGAAATGTGTCAACAGGGGCAACAGCAACAAAGAATTGATGTTCCGAATCTGATTTGAGTTGGGTAAAATTGTCTACGGGTATGTAAAACTTTTTGGTCATGGTCGGTGGTTGTTGTAAATTGCAGAAAATGAGCTACAGGCTTATATAGCAATCCTATTTCATTTGTGAAAATTGGCAATCTGAAGTCCCCGACTTCGAGGGAGAAGTTGGGGCAAATCACTTTTCAGATTGTCCTCAACTCCGCGAACCTTTGCGTCACGAGTGCGTTGAAATTCCCAGCCCATAAATCACCGCACTAACGCCAAAACCCCAACCGGAGAACCAGAACCACCCCGTAATAATAGAGGTGCGATCGCAAGCCTTGCTCCCAGTGGTGGCAGTTGATCCAAATTGGTCAAATTCTCCAGCACAATGCGCGGTTTCTCCAACACCAGACGGTTAATAGCAAACGTGGTATCTTGCCCAGAATCTACACCGTGGGTATCAATTCCTACCCCAGCAATTTGACGCTCATCTAGCAAAAACTGGGTAGCATCAATGCCAAACCCCGGAAAATGCAGACTTCCTTCAGCATCCTGGTTAAAAAATGCATCTTTATCACGCCATTTCTCTTGCCACCCTGTATACAGTATTACTACACCTCCTGCGGGAATCTCGCCATATTCTTCTTCCCACGCGAGAACATCAGCCACAGTCAGGGTATAATCAAAATTAACTGTGGTTTTGGTGCGAATATCTATAACCACTGCCGATACAACCAACGACTCAGCAGGGTATTTGTCGATTCCCACACCAAAACTGTCAAAACTTTTAGGAGCGTTCATATGAGTAGCGCTATGTTCCCCCAAAGAGAAACGTCGCAGGTAATAACCATCTTTTTCTAATTCCGCTACAGTATCCAATTCTACAGGAGGGTCGCCTTGCCATTGGGGAATATCTGTATCAATTATGTGACTTAGATGGATGACGGAGGATTTTGAACCGCAGATGAACGCAGATGGACGCGGATATAATAAAGAGTATCCGCGTTTATCCGCGTCCATCTGCGGTTGAAATTCTTTATCTTGAATTGGCGATCGCGTTAACTGCTCTAGTGTTGCTTCCATAACTGCGGTAGTTTGACCTGTTACCGTAAAAACCAGCGCTTCTCGATATATTCGTTGTGCCGGATGATGCATGTAATTAGCGGCACCGCTGGAAACGGTAACGGCTGCATGAGCGATTCGCGTTGCTAAATCAATTGCCCAAGCTCGCATTTGCAAGCATTCTGCTATTCCTATCGATTTTTTTTGGGCTTCTCTAATCAGAGTGCGACACTGGGTCAATTCTTGTAATAAAGATTCAAAAGCATTAGTAATAAAAGGTAGTGATTTCTTCTCTTTAGCTGCGTCAATAATATCTAAACCAGCAAAAGCGCATCCTGTAGCTAAAAAAGTTGCCCGCAAAATGTTGTTTTTATCGTTTTCGTGAATCCATCCGGGTGGTTTAATAAAAACTACCTGCTCTTGAGGTAACAACCAACGAGTTAAAGTGGCAGATACAGTATTGCTTGATGTCATTGCTGCTAGTTGTGCTGGGGTGGTAAATGTGATTTCACCTCTCGATTTTTGAGATGTCTGCACAAAAGGGACGATACCAAAAACTGCACTCCCATCAGGTAATGTCGCAGCGATGATAAAATGTTGAAATAAGTTCCAGCCAGTTACCCAAGGTACAACTCCATTTAACTGATATCCTCCCGCTACAGGTACGGCTAAGGTTAGGGGTTTACCTTGTCGTCGCAACTGAGAGAAACCGACTCCGATTAAAAGTTGACCGTTGCCCATCGGTTTCAGGTATTCTTGTTGTAATGCTGAGTTGCTACTAGCAGTCAGCATCGCTGCCGCGCTTTGATGTTGGGTTTGCACAAAGGCTAAAGCCCCGGAATATCTGGCTATTAATTCTTGAAAGTCCCCAAAAGTCGCTTCAGTGAGTTGTTTGTTACTCCGTAGCGCTAGTAAACCTAACTTTCCCAAACCTTGGAGTGCTTGATATAGCGCTTGTGGGTTGCTGTCTATTTCGTTAGCTTTGGGCGCAACTTCCTTTATTAAGAAGGAGTTGGTAATATCTAGGAATTTGCGATCGCAATCCATAATTTTTTGCTAGTTCACCTATTGCCGCAAGGAGGCTCACATTGTACCCCATAAGGCTCAGTGTTGAGAGTAATTGCGGGTCAAAAACGAGTGGTTGTCTGATCTCGACTTTATCCATTTAAGCTGCATAAACAGAAACTAGATAAACAGCAAACAAGTAAGAAAACTGCTGACTCTACCCAGTTCCTAGAGGATTACTCAGATAATCAACAAACAAGCAGGAACGGTACGGATGATTGCCAGTTCCTAGAGGATAAAAACTACTCCTCTAGGAAAACCCGTAGAAATCTAGTGATTTATTTGATACCCAGCAATTCGACATCAAAAATCAGTGTAGCGTTGGGAGGAATTACACCACCAGCACCACGCGCACCATAACCTAACTTTGGGGGGATGATTAATTTGCGACGACCGCCCACTTTCATGGTGCCAATTCCTTCATCCCAGCCTTTAATCACCTGTCCAGTACCAAGTGAAAATTCAAATGGGACACCGCGATCGCGTGAACTATCGAATTTAGTACCATTTTCTAAAGTACCTGTGTAGTGAACTGTGACGGTTTGACCTGTTTTTGGTGTCGCACCAGTACCAACTTTTAGTTCTGTATATTTTAATCCAGAGGAAGTGGTAACTACTTTATTTGCGCCAGTCGTAGTTTTTTTGGGAGTGGAACTAGGTGTGGAAGCAACGATTACACTTGCTTCGGTTGCTGCTACTAATGGAGTACTCGTTGCTTGTCTTGCTCCCAAAGTTTGTTGAGTATCAAAGAGTTGCGTACAGGCTACCATCAAACAGCAAACACTCATCAATCCTGCACGCCATAATACCGCTTTCAACATCAGTTCCATGATTGCTTGCATATAATAAGTAGATTTTACAAGTCGGAGAGTGTAAATGAGAATGCTTCAATTGCCCATTAAACCCAAAATCATAGTATAAAAGCTTCAAGGCGATAGTACAAACCGAATGTCATTAATCTAGAGACGGATTGATGCGATCGTCTCCGGCGGGCGGGTACGCCATCGCACTCTTCACCCGTCGTAAACGATTGCACTGCCGTAAACACACATGAGGCAGCGATCACAACTGACATCAACTATCAGCTTCATAGTGCAGCTTATATTATCAAAACAACCATTGACAGCTTTTTCTTGTATTGGACGGTACAGAGCGATCGCACGAATTTTTTGGCGTTGCTGATTTTAAATATGAAGAAATAAATTTTGACGCATTATTCTAACATTAAAACCCGCCTTTGTAGAGACGTTCCGGCGGAACGTCTCTAGCAATAATTAGGAATTTCATATTAATATTCAGCAACGCCAATTTTTTTCCTCTTCCTCAACAAGCGATGATTTGTTGGCTCAGTTTAAAGATGTGTTGCGATCGCACTTCATGCGGGCGCTCCCGCGCCATCGCCAAAACCCAACAAACATTAAGCACCCTTCATGCTATGAAGAAAGCAGCCATCACATGAGTGTCTATTCTTTATGAAACCCCCACTGATAAGTAAAGCTAATTGCTTAGGTAAGAATTACTCAACTGAAAATCCTTGTAACAATTTGTAAAGTGTCTTAGTATATGAATACAGCCGACTAAACACCGACTGATACATACATCTTTTAACCGCAATCATAAACTCATGACCACAACCTTACAACAGCGCCAAAGCGCCAACGTTTGGGAACGCTTCTGCACCTGGATCACCAGCACAGAAAATCGTCTATACATCGGTTGGTTCGGTGTATTGATGATCCCCACCTTGCTAGCTGCAACCACCTGCTTCATCATTGCGTTCATCGCAGCACCCCCAGTAGACATCGATGGTATCCGTGAACCCGTAGCAGGTTCTTTGATTTACGGAAACAACATCATCTCCGGTGCAGTTGTTCCTTCCTCTAACGCGATCGGTTTGCACTTCTACCCAATTTGGGAAGCAGCTAGCTTAGACGAATGGTTATACAACGGTGGTCCTTACCAATTGGTAGTATTCCACTTCTTGATCGGCGTATTCTGCTACCTAGGTCGTGAATGGGAACTTTCTTACCGTTTAGGTATGCGTCCTTGGATTTGCCTAGCATTCAGCGCACCTGTAGCTGCTGCAACCGCAGTATTCTTGATCTACCCAATCGGACAAGGTTCATTCTCTGACGGTATGCCTTTGGGTATCTCCGGAA
>NZ_JAOWRF010000195.1 GCF_025753815.1 Plectonema radiosum NIES-515
CTCCCCCTCCCCCTCTACTTCTCGCTTTCGTTTATTTCTGCTAAAACCTTGTCAAGTCTATCGTTTGCGTCTTTAGCGAGAGATATGCAACATACACTTGAAGCCAAACCTCCAGCAGCAGCAACTGTTCCTTCTGGAACTTTATTTGACAAAATTAGTCCAGCACCCACGAGGCTAACAAAGAAAGATACTGTGGTGGCAATCAAGGCAAGGTTAAAACTGTAACGTCCTTGACGCAAGCGTTCTTGGGCAATGCTTAATTCGATTGTGGAGTGGTTAGGGGTTAGCTTGTTATTCATGGATTTTGCTCTCGGATTTAAGTTTCATACTTATAATGTCGAGCCAAATCCTGGAAATACTGACTAGGCAATGATTGTGTTGTAAATCACTTGTGTGTTTTCTATGATTGTCGTATGCCTTAGTACAGGATTTCACAAGTTCGTAGCGAATTCTCTGCGTGCCTCTGCGCTTACCTCTGCGCCCCTCTGCGTTTAAATTTCAACCCTCAATTCGCCACGATTTTACGCTCTTCTGTACTTAGTTGCGATCGCATAATACAATTTTTTGTGATGTTGCTGATTTGAAATATGAAGAAAGAAATTTTTACGGATGATTCTAACATTAAAACCCGCCTTTGTAGAGACGTTCCGGCGGAACGTCTCTAGCAATAATTAGGAATTTCATATTAATATTCAGCAACGCCCAATTTTTTGTGATGTTGCGTTTAATCCTCTCAGGCTGGAAGCCTGGGGCTATACGAACAAAGCCTGACGACCCAGGCTAAGGCACCTTGAATTGTTGGACGGTGCCGTACTCTCGCAGCTAACGCACTCTACTATGTTCTATGATTGTCTTATGCTTTAGTTGTTATTGCGTAAATACTCGCAGATAAAAAGTTAGCTAAACTATGACAGACTCTAGCCTTGCCAGGAAAAGGAAGAAAGTAACTTACACAGCCTCTACACAAGGTATAGAGAGGGCAGAAAAAGCCTTGAAAAGGCTAGGGTTTGAGTCAAAAAGTAATTTCGCACAATCTCAACTTTTATCTCGCAGTACAGTTACAAAATTTTTTCAATGCCAGCCAATTCAGCTTGATTCTTTTAAAAGGATATGTAAGGCACTGACATTGAATTGGGCAGAAGTTGCGCGGATAATAGAAGAAGGACAATCACAAGGTTTAGAAAGAAATAATTACAGTAGCCCTGATACTGATGAGGTGGTACAAGTGCAAGCAGTTCACCGTCAAGTAACTGTAGTAGATAAACAAAGTAAAAAAATAAAAGCGGTTATTGTATTAGAAGGCGATATAAATTCAGTTAATAGTGATTTGAAAGTATCCCTGGAATTAGCTTTACTAACATATCCAGGAGACACTATAAAAATTACAGATATTCAAGCAGGCAGTATTCGATTAATTGTAGAGGGTTCTCAAGAGGATATCGAATGGCTTGTATCTCGTATTCAATCAGGAGGACTAACAGAATTAAGCGGTTTTCCTGTTGAAGATATTCAAATTTTGAACGAGAGTTTAGATGATGAAGAAAACGATGAACTGAATGATAAATGGCATTTAGTGCAGGAGATTGTCAATCACGCAGTTGAGGGTCGAAACCTGAGAAATGCTGACCTAAGTGATGCCGACCTGATTGGTGTCAACCTGAGTGGTGCCGACCTGAGTGGTGCCGACCTGAGTGGTGCCGACCTGATTGGTGCCAACCTGATTATTGCCAACCTGAGTGGTGCCAAACTGAGTGGTGCCGACCTGATTGGTGCCGACCTGATTGGTGCCAACCTGAGTGGTGTCAATCTGATTGGTGCTGACCTGATTGGTGCCAACCTGAGTGGTGCCAATCTGATTGGTGCTGACCTGATTGGTGCCAACCTGAGTGGTGCCAAGCTGAGTGGTGCCAACCTGATTAGTACCGACCTGAGTCATGCCTACCTGGGTGGTGCCAAACTGAGAGATGCCAACCTGAGAGGTGCCAACCTCATGGGTGCCAACCTGATTGGTGCCAACTTGAGTGGTGCCAACCTGAGTGATGTCAACCTAAGTGATGTGAATGTAAAAAATGCTCGATTCGGAAATAATCAAGGAATTTCTGAAGCCATAAAACGTGATCTAATTCAAAAAGGAGCAATCTTTGCGGATTCTCCTGGCGATCGCTCTTCCATTCTTCTTTCTGGCTAACAATTGTAGTTGTTGGGCGATCGCTCGTCCATTCTTCTTCTTCACTAACAATTGTAGTTGTTGTGCGATCGCTCTTCCATTCTTCTTCTTCAATAACAATTGTAGTTATTGTGCGATCGCTCCTCCATTCTCCTTCCTCACTAACAATTGTAGTTGTTGGGCGATCGCTCGTCCATTCTTCTTCTTCACTAACAATTGTAGTTGTTGTGCGATCGCTCTTCCATTCTTCTTCTTCAATAACAATTGTAGTTATTGTGCGATCGCTCTGAAGTTCTTCTTCCTCACTAAGGATTCTAGTTGTTATATCATGGGAACGCAAATCACACATACTGTAAAGACGTTCCACCGGAACGTCTCTACGACGGTTGCGATGTTTTTGTTACTGTTAATTTTTGGACATAATATCAGAGAGGTTTTTGTCTAAAAGCAGTTTCACAGAGATGCCACGAATAACTTTTTCTCACGATCTGCGGCAAAAGCCAGACAAGCTTTGATATCTTCTGAGGTCAGTTCAGAAAAGTCTACCAAAATCTCTTCTTCGCTCATGCAACTTGCAAGATATTCTAAGATATCGTAGACAGTGATTCGCATTCCGCGAATGCAGGGTTTACCACTACGTTTGCCCGGTTCAATTGTGATGATGTCGTGGTAATTCATATTGCAGGGATGTTTGCTTGTGTCTATAGTAATAGACATAGGAGTGAAAATTAATTATGCATTGTCCAAAACCCTTGTAGAGACGCGAAATTTCGCGTCTCTACAAGGTTTCGGATAGTACAAACAATCCCTCAAAATCAAATTGACAGACTAGTAGTCTGTCCCGTTAATTTTGAGGAGTTATATCATGTCCGGTTAATTGCCTATATTGTAGAGACGTTCCATCGGAACGTCTCTACGAGGGTTGCAATGTTTTTATTGATGTTAATTAAGCGGACACGATCTTATAGATCCCCGACAACTTTTACGAAGTCGGGGATCTGAATACCCGCGACCCATTAAAACTTATGGGACAGACCACTAGTCTCCGCTGATTTCTACTAATGTCTCACCAGCCGCTAAAAGTTCTAAGGCTCTAGGTAACGTCTCGCTCAGAATCTGGCACAACCGAGCATTAGAGGTATTGCCACAAGTCAACCAAATAATTTGTGGCGGCGAACCAAGCCGCTCAACCAGATCCACAAAGTCGCTGTCCTTAGTCATCACAACGCATTTCTGGGCTTTTGCTGAAGAGAAAATTTCCGGATCTTCAGCGTCTCTTAGCCCAAGATCGCGTAAGGCTACTGCTTCAACGCCAAATGTGCTGGTAATCCAGGTTGCAATTGCCGGGGATAGGTGTGCATCTACCCAGATTGTCATGCCACTAAAATCGGGTGATTAAGTTTTCGTGAGGCATATAAAAGTGATGCCTTCAGATCATCCGCCTCAAGATCAGGCATTTCTTCTAAAATTTCTCCTGCACTTAGACCTGCTGCAAATAAATCGAGTATATCTGACACTCGAATTCTCATCCCTCGGATGCAGGGGCGACCGCCGCACTGTCGAGGATTAACTGTAATTCTTGAAAGTAGTTCTGCCATTAAAGGTAGCTCTCACAACATTTATCTCTATTGTGAACGAGAGATAAAAGGGTTTCAACTGACAGTATTAAATGATTATCTTATTGCTGATTTTATTTTTTGGAAGTCCCTTACTTCACCACTACCCACTGTGTAACAGGCGCCATCGCTTTCCAACCCAAAAATTTACCGACGGGTTCCGCTCGTTGAATTGCGATGCGAGTTAATGTCCCACCTACTTGATTGTGCCATTGCAGCAGCTTTTGTTCGCTCTCGACAGTTACAGCATTGGCAACGAAGCGTCCACCAGATTTAAGGGAATGCCAACAAATATCAAATATTCCGTCTGCTGTAGCTCCACCCCCAATAAATATCGCATCGGGTGGTTCTAAATCTTGAAGTGCAGCAGGAGCCTCACCTGAAATTATACACAAATTTGGTGTACCCAGAGCGGCGGCATTATCAGTAATGTAGCGCAATCGTGAGGGATTTTGTTCGATCGCGATCGCTCGACAACGATAATCACTCCGCATCCATTCAATGCTAATCGAACCACAACCTGCACCCACATCCCACAATAATTGTCCCGGTATCGGTGCAAGTGCAGCTAAAGTAACTGCCCTAACTTCATGTTTGGTAAGTTGTCCGTCGTGATGATAAGCTGTATCTGGTAATCCGGGAGTGCGCTTAAGCAGTACAACTGATGAATCTGCAATACATTCAACCGCAATTGTATTTAAATCGGCAAGTTCGCTGATATTCCAAGATGCAGCGATACCCTTAACGATGCGTTCGTGAGTTCCCCCCATACGTTCTAAAACTGTAATTTGGCTATTCCCAAAGCCGCGTTGTACCAACATTTGAGCGACAATAGCAGGGGTTTTTCTGCCTTCACTCAGGATGAGGAGATGCGCTCCTGGATAAATTACCGGATGTAATAAAGAAGGGTCGCGTCCTGTTAAACTTAAAGTCTCTACCTCTGTTAGCGACCATCCCAGACGAGCGCAAGCAAGACTGAAGGATGAAGGACTAGGAATAATCGTCATCTCTGCAATTGGAATTCGTCGTAGTAGCGTTACCCCAATTCCAAAACACATCGGATCGCCACTAGCGAGAACACAAAGCGATTGTCCACGATGAGAGATAATTTCTTCTATAGTATCATTTAGGGGTGAACCCCAAATTAGTTTTTCGCGAAGGTCGCTTTTGGGGAGCATATTTAAATGGCGATCGCCTCCCACTAAAACCTCTGCTTGCTCCACCAAGCTGCGTGCAACCTGGTTTAACCCCAAAACTCCATCTTCACCAATCCCGACTACAGACAGCCATTTTTGCATTTTATCGCCTGTTCATTCAAATAGTATGGTGAAGCCTTCCTGCTTAAAGTGTCTGTCATGAGTTAGCACTTCATTGACACTCCCACACCTTTAAGGTGTGGGATTCTTCTTTCAACCAGTCAACTTGTCTAGAGGAGTTTCCCCACCTAGATAGAGGTTGTTCTGTCCAGAAGCGTTAATTTCGGTATGCCCTACCGTATTTTTAATCCCTTTCGCCAGTATTTGTTTAGCTGCGTTGTGGTCACGATGCATCACTGTTCCGCAAGAATGGCATTTGTGGGTACGAGTGGACAAAGATTTTTTAACTCGTGTCCCACAAACAGAACAATCAAGGGAAGTGTAGTGAGGCGCAACTGCTATTGCCCAAGTATCAAAAATTTTGGCATAGTAGTCTACCCACTCAGTGAATAGCGACCACGAAGCATCACTGATAGATTTAGCTAAATGATGGTTTTTAACCATGTTACGTACCTGCAAGTCCTCATAAACTACCATGTCGTTTGACTGGACTAGAGTTCTTGCTGTCTTAACAGCAAAATCTTTCCTCTGTCTACTTACCTTGAGGTGTCTTTTAGCTAATTTCCTAACAGCTTTCCGGCGATTAGAAGAACCTTTTTTACATTTAGAAGCTTTGCGTTGTTTACGTTTCAAAGACTTCTCGTACTTGCGTAGTAGTCTTGGATTCTCTACTGTCTTACCATCAGAATCAGTATAGAAAAATTCAAGCCCTACATCAATTCCTATTTGCTTTCCGTTATGTTGATGTTGCTCTTTGTGTTCTACGTCAACACAAAATTGACAATAGTAGCCATCAGCACGTTTAACTATTCTAATTCGCTTAATTTGTTTAATAGCGTAGAAACTTAGGTCACGAGTGCCAACCAACTTCAGCCTACCAATATTAAATCCATCACTAAACAACATGTATTTTCTATCATTAGAAAGCTTCCAACCACTAGTTTTGTACTCTACAGAATGACCACGTTTTTTAAATCGTGGGAATCCTTTTTTTCCTGGTTTCTTAGCTTTACAATTATCGTAGAAACGTTTGATAGCAATCCACGCTCTATCAGCAGACGCTTGACGCGCCATAGAGTTAAGCTTATCGGCAAAGTCAAAATATGCAGCTAAAACGGCACAAAGTTTTTGTAGGTCATTCTTACCGACATCTTTATTGTCTAGCCAATGCCTTAGAGCCTTATTGCGGATAAATAAAGCAGTTCTGATAGCTTCATCTATTGAATTGTACTGACTTTGCTTACCTTTCAACTTGGCTTCTAAAACTAGCATCGCTCGACCTTGTGATGACAGAAATAATATAGTACAATATGGTTGATAAGTACAAACTATTGACCAAAACTTTACAAAGACTTTATATATGCCAGGAAACTATAGGCACAAGACGACATCAGTTACTTTGATTAATTACCATTTTGTCTGGATACCAAAAAGGCGCAAAAAAGTATTAGTTGGGAATGTTGCTATAAAGCTTGAGGAGTTGCTTTATGAAAAAACTTCATTGCTAGAGTGTGAGATTCTAGCTCTTGAAATTATGGAAGACCATGTGCATCTTTTTGTTAGCTGTCCTCCTACCTTAGCTCCAGACCAAATTATGTTTAGATTAAAAGGTTATACATCTAGAGTGCTAAGGCAAGAATTCCCGCATTTGTTGAGACTACCTTCAATGTGGACTAGAAGTTATTTCTGCGGAACAGCAGGTGATGCTTCAAGTGAGACAATTAAAAAGTATATTGCCAATCAAAAAACACGATAAAACCGGGACTGCACCGCGCATGTGCTTCACATTCATGAGCGAAAATGCGGTGTGGCTATGCCTCCCGCATTATTCGCGTCCCCACCCCTGAAGGACACACTCATACTAAAAACTTCTTGGGTTTTTAGTATGAGTGTTGGTGGGCTTTCTGCTCCAATACTTGTAACTAAACGAACTGAGAAAAGATTTTTGCTGAAACTGAGAACCCTTATGTGCCATTCATCCCTTGGATTGAATAAAGCAGTCCAATAAAAGGTATCGGCAAAAATTGTTCTCATTATTCTTGCTTTGGTGTTCCGTAAAGATAATGATCAACTTGTGCTGAACCGTCTACGGGTAGCTGAGAAATTACTTCCTCTGGAAGTATGCTCGTGAATTCCTCAAATATTTCCCAAATAGGTTTACTCTTTTGCTCAGGTAGACTAGTAGGTTCAGAGACACTAATGTTTTGCTCTCGTATGAGCTTAGAAAATAACAAAAAGTCCAAAACCTCTTCAACCAAAAAGTCTGGTGCTTGGGCAATTTCTTGAATTAATTGTTCTCTAGCAGTCATTGGATTATCTCGCTTGCCCGCGACGCCGGATAATTTCTTCTATAGTATCATTTAGGGTTTAAGCGCAAATTAATTCTTTGCGATCGCCTTCTGGGAGCATATTTAAATGGTGCCTCCAACTAAAACCTCTGCTTGCTCCACCAAGCTGCTGACTCTGGAGATGTCTATTGACCAGCACTGGGTAAATTATCAGGATCAAGACCGAGCGATCGCAAATACTGTTCCAATTTTTCTGCACGTTGTCGTTCTTGTTCTGCACGTTGTCGTTCTTGTTGAGCAATTTCTTCTGCGTTCAAATAGCGATTACCTTGCTCATCGTACCAAGATAATAGCTCTTGCTCAATACCACTTACAACACCTTGATATCTTCCTATCCCTAGCTTAACTTCTGGCATCCAATAAGGTTCGCCAATTTGCAACTGATAGTTTTTATCTACAAGCTTATATACTTCAAAGGGTTGATGTTGGTCGCGGCGCCAATATTCTCTATTGTAAATAACATAGTACAAAACGCCGAGCTTTGCATAAATCGCCATCTTTTCGTCGTATTCGTCTCCTGGGGTATAAGATACCATCTCCAATGCGAGTATGGGTACTATTCCCGATTCTTCCCAAACTGCATAGCTTTTACGCGATTTTCCCTTTTTTTTGCGTTCAACACCCAAACTTAAAAAGCCATCAGGAACTACAGGTACTTTCGGACTAACTCCTGTAGTGTGATAAACAGCCATATCGACACCAAAGTACCAATCCATGCGATTTGCCCATATCAACGAGAGCAAAAATAGTAAAACGTTGGGCAAAAAATTCTGATCCTCGTTATCCACTGGTGTATCGTCTGAACATGGTAGTTCGTCGGTGCTTGGCAGGGCAATTTTGAGATGATCTGACAGCATAGCTGGAGCGCAGGCGTGGCGTTTAGTTCTTTAATTATAGGTGAGCTGTCGATAATGCACGCGAAAAGTATGTACGCATGAAGGTGCGCTCTGCCTAGACAATTAATCGGTTGATTAGCGTCAATCAAAACTCATGTCTATAATTGACGCTTGTTTTAAGATTTCTAGAAATGACAACGCACTAAATCGAGCGATCGCATCACACAAATTCATCACCAATTAAAATCGAAAAAGCTCTGGGTAACTCTGCGCTACGAGTGCGTTTAAAAAAATGCTGTACTTGTCTTAAAAAAGATTAGACATCCGCCATGCAGTAGCTGAGGAACGTGGTATGCTAGATAAGCTTAAAGTTAGGAAACTCCGGTTAAATTCCGGGACTGTGCCGCAGCTGTAAAAGGTTTACCTGAGTCAGAATGCTAACTCATAGCGGTGTTTAACAGGCACTTATATTATCTATTCCCTGCGTCGCACAGGGACTCACTGCTATGTCATGTCCAAAAAACGAACCAATCACAGATTTTCAATCGGTATGTCCAGGTTTATTCTACGCCACCCCCGCACGAGATGGAATTCTTTCTCGGATTCGGATTCCTGGGGGAATTATTAATAGTCAGCAAGGACGTGCGATCGCAGAATTTGCCGAAAGGTTTGGTGAAGGATATGTTCATGTAACCAACCGAGCAAATTTACAAATCCGGAAAATTCAAGGTATTACCCCAGAAGTTCTCACAACGTTGCAAAAAGTTGGACTTGCAGCAACTTTAACAGAAGTCGATCATCTCCGCAACATTATGGCGAGTCCGACAGCGGGAATTGATTTGTTAGAGTTGATTGATACGCGTCCTTTGGTGAGAGAATTAGATGCATATATCTGCGGACATCCAGAATTAAAAGGATTATCGCCCAAGTTTAGTGTAGGCTTTGATGGGGGTGGGGCAGTATCGATATGTGAGCAGAAGAGCGAAATTGGATTTTGGGCGATCGCCCTAAAAAACAATATTTACTTCCAGCTTATACTAGGCGATGCGACAAATATCTTACTCAAACCAGAAGAATGTTTAAGCGTGGTCGTAGCGATCGCCCAAGTTTATCTGGATAATGTAGATCAAACTTTAACTCGCAAACTCCGTTTGAAACACCTCTTGCAAGATAAAGGTGTCGAATGGTATTTACAGCAAGCTGAACGTTATCTTCCTTTTTCTTTATTAAAGCGATTAAAATCAACTTTAGATAAAAGTATAAATCCCAAGAAATATCATCATCTGGGAGTTCATCCCCAGCGACAGGCAGGACTTTCCTATATTGGAATTATCTTACCGTTGGGACACCTTTCAAGTAAACAACTACACTCTTTAACAAAATTAGCGGAGAATTACGGCTCTGGTTCCCTAAGATTAACACCTTGGCAAAACTTATTAATTTCCGATATTCCTAACTCAAGCATTCCCCACGTCAAAGATGAAATTGAACGCTTGGGTTTAGATTATCGAGCAAATCAGATTCAAGGTTCTCTCGTAGCTTGCACAGGTAAAACAGGCTGTACATCTTCTGCTACCGATACCAAAAAACAAGCTTTAGATTTAGCAGATTATTTGAAAAAGCATATCAGCTTAGATGTACCTGTAAAAATTCACTTTAGCGGATGCCCGAAATCTTGCGCTGATCATGGCAAAAGTGACATTACTTTATTAGGTACTTTGATAGAGAAGGATGAAACATTTGTCGAAGGCTATCACATCTACGTGGGGGATAAAGAGCACCCATTTGGACGTGAGTTATATACCAACGTCTCTATTGCCAAAGTGCCTCAGCAAATTTTACAGATGTTGGAAGTATACCAGATTAAGCGCACCGAGGGATTTGGATCTTTTGGGAAATTTACCAATAGATACACAATCGCCAAATTGCGGCAATTATTTCATGAGGAAGGGCAATAGCCGATGATAGACTATATACGTGATGGTGATGAAATTTATCGGCGTTCCTTCGCGATTATTCGCTCAGAGACGAATCTAAACAGCTTATCTGCGGATTTAGGATCTGTGGCAGTGCGTTTGATTCATACTTGCGGTATGACTGATATTATCACAGATTTAGCTGCTTCAGTCAACGCTGTAGCCGCAGGACGAGCCGCATTGATGGCAGGAAAGCCGATTTTATGCGATTCGCAAATGGTAGCAGAAGGCATCACCCGCAAGCGATTACCAAGAGAAAATCCTGTCATTTGTACGCTTCACCACCCAGAAGTACCAGCTTTCGCAAAAAAAGTCGGAAATACACGTTCAGCAGCAGCTATGGAAATGTGGATACCACACATGGAGAATGCAGTAATTGCTATAGGTAATGCCCCGACTGCACTTTTTCGCTTACTAGAAATGCTTGATGCGGGAGCACCAAAACCAGCCGTAATTCTAGGTTTTCCCGTTGGTTTTGTCGGTGCAGCCGAATCCAAAGCGGCTTTGGCAGCAGATAGCCGGGGCGTGCCTTTTATTACAATACATGGTCGGCGCGGGGGAAGTGCAATGGCAGCAGCCGCCGTGAATGCGATCGCCAAAGAGGAGCAATAATTATGGTAAAGTCTGGTTGTCTGTATGGTATAGGTGTCGGTCCTGGCGATCCGGAACTGATGACCTTAAAAGCGTTGCGGCTTTTGCGGACTGTTCCCGTACTCGCTTATCCGGTATCCTTTGGTAAAAGCCTCGCTCGCTCAATTGTCGCCGAATATCTGCCTGAAGGTCAAATTGAGATTCCCATGCTCTTTCCCTTCAAAATTGACGAGTCTGCTCAACCTCATTATGATAGTGCTGCCCAAAAACTCGCCCACTATCTCAGCGCTGGACAAGATGTAGTTGTACTATGTGAAGGCGATCCGTTTTTTTACGGCACATTTATGTATCTTTATACGCGGTTAGCAGAGCGATTTCCGACGGAAGTGGTTCCCGGTGTATCGTCTGTAATGGCGAGTGCATCAGCTTTAGGGGTACCGTTAACTTATCGCAACGATGCCTTTATGGTGTTATCTGCGATACTTCCGGCTGAGGAACTATTGCCAAAATTAGCCCTTGCGGATGCTGCTGTCATTATCAAGTTGGGTAAACACTTTACAAAAGTTTATAACGTGCTGAAAGAATTGGGATTAGCCCAGAGGGCAAGATTTATTGAAAAAGCCACAATGCCGAATCAGCGGATTGTACCTTTGAATGAAGTTGATCCAACTACGGTGCAATATTTTTCCTTAATTATGATCCCAAGTCAATGGCAGGCAGAATGAAAGTTGGTGATATGATCTAGCATCAGCACTTATAGCGATCGCTATCTAAAAGTCAGATTGAAATCTTTATAGTAAATGTTATGGCGGGAAACTTCACTCTTTTATTTACGTAACTGAAATAACAATGTGATTTGAACAACAATTACTTCCAGGAAATCAGCCAAACACTTTACAGATGTGATCGCTTTACATTTGCTTAAATATGACTATGCCTGCTTCAGGGATATAGTAGTCACACATATATAATTTATGTATCCCTAGCTACTTTATATCGCTTGTCTTTGAGAGTTGGTGAAAGCATTATCCGGGAGCAAACCACTTACAACTAGATATATGAGTTAAGGTTTCGTCACAAAATCAAATAATTAATCATTCCAGACCTCTTTTATCGAGAAAACTTATCAATGTGAAAAAAATTCATATTTACACAATCTAATTGTCAGAAATCAGCTTTTGGTATGAGATTTTTCAATCATTACACCCAAGCAGCTAGGGAAGCTACACCAGATGCTATACATAACTCAAAATAGCGATCGCCACAGCCAAACCAGTGTTAACCTAAAAGCAAATCACCCAACATTGTTACGGTTTTTTACCAAGAGCCATGCTTGTTTCTATCTGACTGAACTGAGATTAACATATGTATATTTATTTAATAAATTATTAACAAATAGTTATCCAAAAGCTTTTGTGCTGTACTTTAACCGTTCTACTTTGCAACAGTTTATACCCTCATTACTGCTAAATATTTCTGGTCTGTTTTACCAGAAAACGGTTTTCCCAGTCTCAGGCACTAGTTTAAGTACATCATTTGATATTTAAATAACTTGCCAAGGAACTAATAACTTCTACCAAATCAGAGATGAAAGCATTCTTCTGCAAAGCTTTTAAATCTTTTTAAGAGAATTTGCACTTTTGATCAACAGGTTACTATAATTACCGAGGTACTATTTTTTCAGACGCATTCAAACTAAATGTTATGAATACTTGACTTTCTTAACATTTCTTGAGATAATTTGAGGATATGTAGCGTCAAAATAAAAATAGTTCCGTATACCAAAATACAAAAGTCCAGCCACAAGATTAATGCTTGTGGTGTTCGTTCCTAAGAAAACTTGGGAATACTAATTAAGTCTAACTTTGTGAGTTAAAACCATGAGTATCAATACGGTGCCTTCTGTTAATTACTACTCTCTGGATGTCATCCAAGACGAAGCACGCCGACTGGTGCAAAAGGGAATGGTGAGCCGACAACAGCCAATATACACACTCTGCCAATACATCCCTGCCAGAGAGTGGGTTTGCGTGGAATGCGAATTAGAAAAATGTGATTTTTTACTGCGCGATCGCATCGGCGATTTGATTGGTCGTGAAAAATGGGAAAACGATTAATCTGTTTTTCTTGTAATCCTCAGTTTTGGAAATGAAAGTGTCTAAATGGATGTGCGGATGTGACAACAGAAGATTTAAGGCTTAATAGTCAAGGATATTCTCTGCTGATAATCGGTCTTTCTGTGATCCATGCCGCTCAATTTCATTATTACAGAAACTCCCTTCGTCTAATTTATACAAAAGCGTCAAGTAGTGCGATCGCATCTTGTGCCCCAAGAGGTTTCATTCATGGAAACTTCTTAAGCGTCTGTTGAAACACACACGGGCTTGTGTCTTGGAGAAACGCTCAAAGGTTAGTACAGGCTGCGCGACAATTCGGATGTTGACAAGGTATTTTCTCTTTGAAAAAGCCTCCTCCTGGTCTCAAACAGGGGGGATAACCTTGCAAGAATGCGAAGGAAGGGCAATTGCAGCACATCCAGTACAACACCTAGAATAGAATTTGTTAATTAAATTACCGGGACGGTTTCTAGTATGGAACTGTTCCGGTAATTTTTCATATCTTATTTCTTTAGACCCTTGGAGCCTTGTTCTGCTAAATAATAACTTCTAAACGCCACCTTGGGGAAGCGGGGAGACCCCCCCCACCTAATTGCCTCCTCCCAACTCCTATGGACGCTCCCACGCTCCTATTAACCCACTTGCTCCAAATACTGATTCACATCTTCGATGACGCGGGTGAGTTCCGCTTCTGTCGTTAGACGGATACTCGCATCACGGATGGTAAGCAGGACTTTAGCAGCGAAGGGTGTAGCCCAGATATTGGGATTACAAAAAATTTCTAAAAATACCTCTCCCGTGTAACGATATTCCATCGGACGCTGGGGAGTAACTTTACCTACATTAGAAGCGCTTTTAGTAGAAACAGCTTTGAGGCTTTCCATCAATTGATCTATCGCTGCTTTTAATTCCCGTGCTGCTTGGGGTGAAAAACTAAAAGAGATAGAGCCTTCAATTAGGTTCAATGTTAGATTGTTTGGGGACATGGGCTATTTATGAGAACATCTTGCTAAAAACAACGAATATCCCCTCTTTAAAGACGGGGTTTATCCCTACAATATTTTCAAGTGCGATCGCTTCATTTCCACGATCTGCTTTTTTCTTAATGGTTTTGCTCTTCGTTCCGTTAATTTAGAGAAAATCCTGCATACCAAGTTAGTTTTGACGCTTCTAGTATGAACTTCCTAAATGTCAACAATACCACTAAAGAATGATTTTTTCGGAAATATTCTTGGTGTTAATGACAAAAAGAAACACTTGCCTAGAAAAAGTAAATAGTAACGTTGATCGGGCTTGTAGCTAATTTTAGTTAAAATTTATGTCAACAATCAGGCGCAATAAGTTTAGTTTATAGAGATATACAATCTTTACTGCGTAAGAGTTTGATACATTAAATTCGTGTTTTAAGTTTTACATTAGAGGTCATAGAACATAATTGTTAAAAAAATCTATGACATACGATAATCGTGCCACGGTGCGAAGGGTGTTAATTATCACCCTGCTACTAAACTTGTTTGTAATGATATTGAAAGCCGTAGTCGGAACCTTGACAGGTTCTCTCAGTTTGCAAGCTGATGCTTTACATAGTGTTACAGATAGCGCCAACAACATATTAGGATTGATTGCGATTAGGTTTTCTTCCCCAAAACCCGATCGCGAGCATCCCTACGGACATCTAAAATTTGAAGCTTTGGGTGCTTTGGGAATTTCCGCTTTTCTCGGAATAGCCTGCTTTGAAATTCTCCAAGGGGCAATTGAAGGAATTATTCAAGGTAGAAACGTGGTAAAAATATCACAATCACAGTTGTGGTTATTACTGCTTGTACTGGGCGTGAATATTTTCGTAGCCTTTTATGAACGCCATGTGGGTAAACGGGTAGGCAGCCCAATTTTGATTGCCGATGCCAAACATACCATGAGCGATGTTTGGGTAACAATTAGTGTAGTAGGTGGTTTGATTGGCGTTTGGTTGGGTTATCAATGGCTGGATTTGGTTTTAGCCTTTCCCGTCGCTTTGTTGGTATTTTGGAGTGGCTGGTCAGTTTTAAAAGAGAATTTACCTTGGCTGGTGGATGAAATGGCGATCGCTCCAGAAGCAATTTATGATATCGCCCTTTGTGTCCCTGGTGTCGTTAATTGTCACGATATCGCTTCTCGCGGTGTTCTTGGTCGCCAAGTTTTCATCGAAATGCATTTAATCGTAGATTCCCCAGAGGTTGAAACCGCACACCAAATCACCGAGGAAGTAGAAAAGCGTTTAGAAGAACGCTTTAGCCCAGTCAGGATTTTAATTCACGTCGAACCACCCTCTTACAAATCTGAGCGAATTAGCTTTTGAGCGCAAATTGAGATAAAAATTTACATTTATCAATTCTTGGCTTCCTTCTGAAGAAATGATGTCAATCTTATCAAGAGAAACTTTAACCGAAGATAATTTTGCTGACGGGTTGAACTTTGTGGTATCACGAGATCCAGACTTGGCGGAAATTTTCACTCGCTTTGGTACACCACCGCTTTGGGTACGTGAACCAGGCTTTTCCACACTTATTCAAATTATTTTAGAACAACAAGTTTCTCTCGCATCCGCAAAAGCAGTTTATACTCGTTTGCAAGCAGCTATATCTCCAATTAATCCAGAGTTATTTCTGCAACTTCATGATGTGGAAATCAAACAAATTGGGTTTAGTCGGCAAAAAACTCTTTACACACGGACACTAGCACAATCTCTCATTGCAGGAGAGCTTGATTTGTCTAGCGTCACCACGATGGAGGATGGAGAAATACGCACTGTGCTCAAAAAAATCAAAGGTATCGGCGATTGGACAGTTGATATATATTTAATGATGGCACTCAGGCGACCAGATAGTTTACCTTCATCTGATTTGGGTTTAATATTAGCAATACAGAAGGTCAAACGATTAGAACATCGTCCAAAACCAGCCGAAATTGAACTTATAGCTGAAATTTGGCGACCTTGGAGAGCGGTAGCCACGCGCTTATTATGGCATTATTATTTAAATCAGCCAAGGACACTCACTTAGTAATTATATTTGGCGTTGCTGATTAAATGTATGAAAATGATTGTGCGCGATATCAAAACCCATGTAGAGACGCGACCGATCGCGTCTCTACATGGGAATTCATACCTGAATTCAGCAATGCCTTATATTTAACTAGTCAAGGTTGGCTTTAAACATATAATCGCGTCAGCAATCAAGGTCAACCTATTTTTAAGCACACCACGCACGCACATTTGACCAGTTCAACACGAATTAGGGAACTAGCTCAAAGCCCATGCCCACATGAGTGAAGTGAGCATCTTTGGTGAGGATTGTTGTAATCTTACATTCTTGCATAACAACCATTGAGGTCAAGTCAGTAAAAGAAATCAGTGGCTTATCGAGAAATTTAGCTTGAAACAGAAGAAGCCCCACATCTGACCTGACTCGTCAGTGTGGGATGAATTCTGGGCAATGAGGAAGTGACCAACGAGCGACATTGAACGCAGTTCAATCAGAAATGTTGGTCGGTGACGAATTGCCAATATTTGCGTCTGGCAAGGAGTCTATTAATTCTTCCATCACTTGAGTCATAGTTTTGTCGGCTTTCGCCGCATATATCTGAAGCTTGCTTAATCTACGCTCAGATATTCTGATTTTTAATGCTTTATTTTTCATTTGTACCCCCAATGTTAGCACATTGATGCTAGCATATAATTAAGGAGGTGAAAAATAAGAACAACATACCAGTACAAACTACGCCCAACAAAACAGCAATCCATAGAAATAGACAGATGGTTGTCTATGCTTTGCGCTCAATATAATTATTTGCTGGCTGATAGGTTCAACTGGTATGAGCATAATCGTTGTCCTATCAACGCTTGTCCGCTTGTTTGTCATCTTCCAGAATTACGAGATAATCCTGATTACTATAGTCAAAAGAAAACTCTACCTAGTCTTAAGAAAACACATCCCCATTACAGTGAAATTTACTCACAAGTTTTGCAGGATGTGGTTAAACGGGTTAAGGTGACTTTCGACCGTTTTTTGAGCGGGGACAGTAACGGTAAACGTAGTGGTAAACCAAGATTTAAACCGCGTGACCGCTATAGAACTTTCACCTATCCACAGATAAAAGATGGATGCTTGCAAGACGATTTAATTAATCTTCCAATGTTTGGCAAGGTTAAAGTTATCTTGCACCGTTCAATACCTAATGGTTTCAAAATCAAAACAGCATCTGTTACCAAAAAAGCGGATGGTTATTATTTAACTCTCAACCTAGAAGATGCGACAGTCCCAACTACTAAGCCTAACTTTAACCCAGAGTCTATAACTGGTATCGATGTCGGATTAAAGGAGTTTTTAACAACATCTGAGAATGAAACTGTTGCTATTCCTCAACATTACCGCAAAGCTCAAAAGCGTTTACGAGTAATTCAAAAACGTGTTTCACGCGGAAAGAAAGGTAGCAAGCGTAGGAGTAAAGCGGTAAAACAGCTAGGCAAGCAACATAAAAAAGTTGCTGACAAACGCAAAGATTTTCATTTCAAAACTGCAAACAATCTATTGAAAAAATATGATGTTATAGCAGTTGAAGATTTGAACATAAAAGGACTTGCACGAACACGATTAGCTAAGTCTGTAACGGACGCTGGATGGTCAAGCTTTCTGTCGATATTGATGAACAAAGCCGCGAAATGCGCCACAGGGATACTCCCCGTGGACACTTTCGCGAAAATGCTGGTTTGTTGGTAATCCCAGTCAAAGCGTCTGGCACAAGTCAAGATTGCTCTAATTGTGGTGTGAAAGTTCCTAAGGAGCTACATGTGAGATGGCATGACTGTTCCAACTGTGGATGCAGTCTAGACCGTGACCATAACGCTGCGATAAACATAAAAAATAGGGCGGTAGGGCATTCCGCACTTAAAGCCAAGAGCCTCCGCGCGCGATAGCCGGATTGTCTTGGAAGCCTACACTGTACCCGTCATCGGGTCAGTGTAGGAGATGTCACAACGGAGTACTTGGGTTTGGGCAAAGCGTTCTTCAGTAATGCGGATTAAATAAAAGTTCTCGGCTAAAAAAGCTGACAGCAGCGCTTTCATAGATTGATCGGCTATCGGTGCAGGGAGTCGTCGAAAAAAGAAAGTGAATGTTTCGTCAAGAATGTAGTCAGTTGTATAAATTTGTCCATTTTGAGCAATGGTACGTTGGTAAACTTGTGTGGTTTCTTGGTGATAGCGTTCACTTTTGTCATGGAGCGTAAGCCAACCCCAAGTATCAATAAAAAGCTTAGTCGCCATAAAGTTCATCGTCTAAGTTGGCAGCCAAGGAGCCGTGATATACTGCACCAATGAAGTTTGCCAGGGGATCGCTACTGGAATTGGGGGGGGGGTTGGGATCTGGTGATTTCTGGGTACGTGCAAGCTGCTGAACATACCGCAACACGTCTGCAAGCTGCTGCTCTGGTAGTTGTTCAATCGCTTCAAAAATAGCTTGTTTGGTTGTCATAGCAATGACTTAATGTTGCTTTCTTCTATAAAGTCTACTCTTAGCTAGGACTTCTCTTCATCTGATAAACTTTAATTTCCTGTCTTCGGAAAACTCAGACACAATTACGGAAATTTCAGTGCGATCGCTAGTTATTTTGTCAACTCTTTAAGAAGAATCATCGCCACTCATAACAAAATTGTATTATCAAAACTAAGCCTCCCCCGCAATAACCGTCTTCAGACCAAGTAAATAGCAGTCTACAATAGTAGCCTAAAGAAGGATTATGCCCAAACAAGTGATTATATGACTTCAATTGCTCTTGTAAAAACTGAGTACGAAGCGATTATTGGTCTAGAAACCCATTGTCAGCTGAGTACTAACACCAAGATTTTCTCTAATAGTTCTACGGCTTTTGGTGCTGACCCCAATACTAATATTGACCCGGTTTGTATGGGTCTACCTGGGGTATTACCCGTACTCAACGAAAAAGTATTAGAATTCGCTGTGAAAGCGGGTTTAGCCCTAAATTGCCAAATCGCTAAATATAGCAAGTTTGACCGCAAACAGTATTTTTATCCGGATTTACCGAAAAATTACCAAATTTCTCAATACGACTTGCCGATCGCTGAACATGGGTGGTTAGAAATTGAGTTAGTCGATGCTGATGGTAATCCGATGCGGAAAAAAATCGGCGTCACTCGTCTGCACATGGAAGAAGATGCCGGAAAATTAGTCCACGCAGGAAGCGATCGCCTGAATGGTTCTACTTATTCTCTGGTAGACTACAATCGAGCCGGTATACCTTTGATCGAAATTGTCTCCGAACCAGATTTGCGTTCCGGACAAGAAGCTGCTGAATATGCTCAAGAATTACGTCGCATTGTCCGTTATATCGGTGTAAGCGATGGTAACATGCAAGAAGGTTCTCTCCGCTGTGATGTCAACATCTCTGTGCGTCCCATTGGACAAAAAGAGTTTGGCACGAAGGTGGAAATTAAGAACATGAACTCTTTCAACGCCATCCAAAGAGCGATAGAATACGAAATTGAACGCCAAACAGCCGCAGTAGAAGCAGGCGATCGCATTATCCAAGAAACTCGTCTTTGGGAAGAAACTTCTCAACGCACTATTAGTATGCGTATTAAAGAAGGAAGCAGCGATTATCGCTATTTCCCAGAACCAGATTTAGCACCAATTGAGGTAACAAACCAACAATTAGCATCTTGGCTTAGTACACTACCAGAATTACCAGCCGCAAAACGTCATCGTTATGAATCTGATTTGGGACTTTCTCCTTACGATGCACGGGTGTTGACAGAGGAAACTACTGTTGCTGCATATTTTGAAGAAGCGATCGCACTTGGTGCAAATCCCAAACAAGCTGCTAACTGGATTATGGGCGATATCGCCGCATACCTCAACAAGCAAAAACTCAGCATCAGCGAAATTGCCCTGACTCCTACCAATCTAGCAAAACTTATCACCCTCATTGAAAAGGGTACCATCGGCAGCAACAAAGCGAAAGAGAAATTACCAGAGTTGCTAGCTGGTAATTCTCCCGATGAAGTATTTAAAGGGGAAGAGAAAATCTCTGACGCTAGCGTACTCGATCCCATTATCGACCAAATTATCGCCGCCAATCCCAAGGAACTAGAAAAATACAAAAGCGGTAAAACCAACCTCAAAGGCTTTTTTGTCGGACAAGTTCTCAAACAAACTGCTGGACGTGCCGATCCAAAACTGACTAACGAATTAGTAGATCAAAAGTTGAATAACTAGTGAAGTCCCCTAGGAGACAATAAGAATAATTCTTTCCCCCCATCCCCCTCTTTCCCACTCAAAAGCACTCCCCCTCTTAAGTGTATTTTCCCAGATAATTCTTCACAATAACTCGATCAAAGGCGCAGAAAAGATGGGTGTAACACCTCAGTTCAAAAATTCTCTAATGTGATGTTTTCCACACTGATGATTTGGAGAGTCACCCAAGTAGCTCTCCCTTTTTCATATTTGTGGTTTTGGCAGAAATTGCATCATCAGATTTTGACAAAAAACTTAGTGGGGGGTATTGCACCTCAGTCTAAATATGGTAGTATATGTTAAGTAGATGCACCCTGATGATTTGGAGAGCCACCCAAGTAGCTCTCCTTTTTCATATTTGTGGTTTTGGCAGAAATTGCATCATCAGATTTTGACAAAAAACTTAGTGGGGGGTATTGCACCTCAGTCTAAATATGGTAATATATGTTAAGTAGATGCACCCTGATGATTTGGAGAGCCACCCAAGTAGCTCTCCTTTTTCGTATTTGTGGTTTTGGCAGAAATTGCATCATCAGATTTTGACAAAAAACTTAGTGGGGGGTATTGCACCTCAGTCTAAATATGGTAGTATATGTTAAGTAGATGCACCCTGATGATTTGGAGAGCCACCCAAGTAGCTCTCCTTTTTCGTATTTGTGGTTTTGGCAGAAATTGCATCATCAGATTTTGACAAAAAACTTAGTAGGGGGGTATTGCACCTCACCCTGCATATGGTAATATATGTTAATTAGATACACCCTGATGATCTGGAGAGCCACCCAAGTAGCTCTCCTTTTTCATATTTGTCCTCAACTTGTCAGCGTTTCAAATAGGCAAGTTATTAATAACTAACAAATTACCACTCCTTGGGTGACGAAGACTTGATATAATCGCCCCTCAAGCGCATAGTAATAGTTGAAGGGATAGGAATAATGAATGACTGGCAGGAAATTACTGGTGGTGTGACAGCACCTAGAGGTTATCGGGCAGCAGGAATTACCGCAGGTTTGAAACCTTCGGGATTGCCGGATTTAGCTTTGATAGTATCAGACGTAGAAGCGATCGCAGCTGGTGTATTCACCATAAGTCAAGTAAAAGCCGCATGTGTAGATTATTGTCGCCAACGCTTGCTCTCAAAGCATAGCGCTCGTGCTATATTGTGCAACGCCGGACAAGCAAATGCGGCAACGGGTAACGAAGGTTGGTTAGATGCCTTAGAATGTGCGATGCTATTAGGGCAAGAGTTAAATATGCCTTCAGAATCGATTTTGCTTGCTTCTACAGGGGTAATCGGTCAAAGAATTAAAATGGAACCTTTGCGGAGTGGGATTGGTAAGCTGGTGGCAGCATTGTCAGAAACAGGCTCAGATGCAGCAGCAGGGGCGATTATCACTACCGACTTAGTAACAAAATCAATCGCTTTAGAAACAAGTATAGGCGATCGCCCGGTGCGAATTGGAGGCATTGCCAAAGGTTCGGGGATGATTCATCCAAATATGGCAACCATGTTAGCGTTCGTTACTTGTGATGCCGCAGTTGCACCTACTTTGTGGCAAGAAATGTTAAGTCGTGCAGCGGATAGAAGCTTTAATTCCATCACCGTCGATGGCGATACTAGCACCAATGATAGCTTGATAGCGCTTGCCAATGGTCAATCTCGCACCCCAGCAATTACCGAAATGGGTGCAGAAGCGGAAAAATTAGAAGCGATGTTAACAGCAGTATGTCAGCATTTAGCGAAAGCGATCGCTCGTGATGGTGAAGGTGCAACTTGTCTGATTGAAGTGCAAGTTAGTGGGGCAAGTAACGAACAAGCAGCGAATCAAATCGCTAAAACCATCGTCGGCTCATCTTTAGTTAAGTCTGCCATATTTGGACGCGATCCAAACTGGGGACGCATCGCTGCTGCTGCCGGACGTGCAGGTATTCCATTTGAGCAAGAAAACCTGCAAATTAAATTAGGGGATTTCTTGATGATGGAGAATGGTCAACCAATACCATTTGATCGCAATGCAGCGAGTGCTTATTTAAAACAAGCAGCAGCGAATGCTTCTAAAGCACAAGATATGATGGCAACAAATATGAGTAATGATTTGTCAGGAGATAGAAGTACAATCAAAGCTCAAAGCCTAGATAATCCCGTGATAATTGCAGTTAGCGTTGGTAATGGACACGGTTCGGGTAAAGCTTGGGGTTGTGATTTGAGTTACGACTATGTGAAAATTAACGCTGAGTATACAACTTAGATTTTGATGAAGGAGCACACAGGAGAAATTTGGCTCAAACGGAAATCGGAAAACCGAGGAGCCAGAAGACATCCTCGAACAAATTGTGGTGCAACGGAAAGTGCAACAGTAACGTGAAGCCTGCGCTGAATCCTTGGTAAATTTTGCTGCGGTGACAGCGCAAATAACACAGCAGTCTCCTCAAGAGGGGATTTCTCTGACTTACTTAGCACTTTATTTGTTGAGGGTCAAAACGATCAACTTTCTTTCACCCTTAAAAGCTATAACGGGCAAGAACTATTCGCAGGCACTAAAAAGGATAAACAGTGGAACGTTCATTCTGACAACCTTAACCCCAATGTCCTAGCAGCAGCTTTGGAAAAATTCTTTAAAGTGACAGGCGATCGCCTAACGAAACGTTCAGATCAAGCAGTACAGGAAATGCTTAAAAAACCGAATGTAGCAGTTGTGCCAGAAGGGACTAATGTTTATCTGCTAAAACACTCATGCGCCCCCGATATATCAGGAGCGCATGAGTGTTATTTATTTAAGTTAAGCTTGTCAAACCAATATTAACCGTTGATAGCAGGTGCTGTTAAAGCTACAGGAGCGAAGTCAGCAGCAGCCAAATCTAGAGGGAAGTTGTGAGCGTTGCGCTCGTGCATTACTTCCATACCTAGGTTAGCGCGGTTGATTACGTCAGCCCATGTGTTGATGACGCGACCACTTGAGTCAATTACTGATTGGTTGAAGTTGAAACCGTTCAGGTTGAAAGCCATTGTGCTTACACCCAAGCTGGTGAACCAGATACCAACCACTGGCCATGCTGCCAAGAAGAAGTGCAGTGAACGGCTGTTGT
>NZ_JAOWRF010000390.1 GCF_025753815.1 Plectonema radiosum NIES-515
CGCTGACCCCAAAGCCCCCCCTCCTCCCTCCCGTCGCGTTTATCTACGAGACTTTGCCGAGGTAATTGATGGCACAGAAAACCAGCGAGTATCTGTGTATCTTAACCGTCAGCCGGCGGTGAAATTGTCAGTTCAAAAGCAGCCTGATGCGAATACAATTACAGTTGTGGAAGGGGTAAAGCAGCGAATTAAACAATTGCAACAATCGGGTTTAATTCCAGCGGATATGGTTTTGACCGCGACCACAGATGAATCTCGCTTCATCCGTAATTCTTTGAATGATGTAATTTTTAATGCGATTTCTGGAGCATTGTTGGCAGCAGCAGCAGTGCTGTTATTTTTGGGGTCATTACGACAAACATTTATTATTAGTCTGGCAATTCCGCTGTGTAGTTTGGCAGCGATCGCTATGATGAAATTGTTTGGCTTGAGTTTAAATGTGTTTAGTTTAGCAGGTCTAACTTTAGGAATTGGTCAAGCAATTGATACATCGGTTGTCATTTTAGAAAATATTTCCGAAAAAGCCGGTAAAACTCCCAATCAGAGAGAGGAAGACTTGGGGACAAGGAGACTTGGGGACAAGGAGAATTCAGAATTCTTTATTGAAAGTGCGATCGCTTCTTCCCAAGAAGTAGAATCAGCGTTAGTCGCTGCTACTGCCGCAAACTTGGTTTCCGTCGTCCCATTTCTTTTAATTGGTGGGTTTATCTCATTACTATTTAATGAACTGATTCTGACAATTGCCTTTGCCGTAGCTGCTTCCCTAGTCGTTGCTGTTACAGTCGTCCCAATGCTAACTTCTCGACTGCTGGCAATCCGTTGGTCTAGTGGTATAAGTAAATTTTGGCTGCTTAAACAATTTAATCGCCGTTTTGAAGATGCTACGCGCTTGTACGGCAGCTTTTTAAGAAAGATTTTACGCTTTCGCTTAGTTGTAGTCACTGCTGCTTTGCTGATTCTCGGTGGTGGCAGCTTTTTCATGGTTGGTCAAATTCCCCAAGAAATTTTACCCCGAATTAATACCGGACAAGCCAACTTGAGAGCGCAGTTTCCACCCGGTACACCTTTGGAAACTTCTCAAAAAGTAATGCAAGTTGTCGATGAGATTTTGATGAAACAACCAGAAACTGAGTATGCTTTCACTACAGTGGGAGGTTCTCTATTTGGTAATAATACTACCGAAAATCCTTTACGGGCAAACAGCACAATTAATCTCAAAGAAGGCACAGATGTCGAAAAGTACGTTAAAAAAGTCACTCAGCAATTAAACAAACTCAACTTGGCAGGAATTCTGCTGCGTCTGAGTCCCGGTCAGGTGCGGGGTTTAATTTTGAGTAATACCCCAGCCCAAGGATCGGAAATTGATGTCATCTTGCAAGGTGAAGATGAAGAAAAATTACGAATAGCTGGCGCCCAAGTCCTGCAAGCTTTAGAAGAAAAAGCAACATCAGCTAGATTTCGACCTGATGGTGATCCCCGGCAACCAGAAATACAAATTCGTCCCGACTGGGAACGAGTTGCGAACCTAGGATTGACAGCACAACAAATTGGGGCAACGATTCAGACAGCAATTCAAGGTTCAGTTCCCACGCAAATTCAACGCGGCAACCGTTTGGTTGATGTGCGGGTACAATTAAATACTGAAGCGATTCAGCGTCCCTCTCAGCTTGAAGGATTACCGCTATTTACAGAAAATAATAAACAAATTCGCCTTTCGGATGTTGCTCGAATTGAAGAAGGTCAAGCTCCTGGTGAAGTGCAGCGAATTAACCAACGTCAAGCTTTTATTATTGCAGGTAACTTAACTGAGGAAGCTAGTCTTGGTGAAGCGATCGCCGAAGTCAATCAAGTACTTAAAAGTATAAAATTACCTGATGGCGTTTCCATTATACCTAGTTCGGCTCAAGAAACTAATCAGGAACTTCAAGATGCTTTGAAAACTTTAGGAGCTTTAGCAGTTTTCCTCATCTTCGTCGTTATGGCTGTACAATACAATTCGCTGCTCGATCCGTTAGTAATTATCTTTACTGTTCCGCTGGCGTTAGCTGGGGGGATTTTTGGACTTTACATTACCAAAACTGCGATCGGTGCAACGGTAATCGTTGGTGTAGTCTTGCTGGTGGGAATTGTGGTGAACGCAGGAATTTTGATGGTGGAATCAGCGAACCAAGTTAGGGAGGAAGAACGTTGTACTCGTGAAATTGCCATCCTCAAAGCCGCTCCGCAACGCTTGCGCCCGATTATGATGACTACTGTCACCACTATTTTGGGACTGTTTCCCTTGGCTTTGGGCATTGGTGAAGGTTCAGAGTTTTTGCAACCCTTGGGGATTGTCGTTTTCTTTGGAATGGCGATCGCGACAATGATGACTTTATTTATTATTCCTTGTTTGTACATTCTGCTCCATGAGTTTCGACCTGGGGATTGGGCAAAGCCTGTTTTAATGCGGTTGCGTTATTTACGGAAAAATCTCAAAACTAAAGTTTAGACTAGAAGATGTGCGATCGCCATCATTAGACAACCTATTTGAAAATTAATTATGCGTTGCCCGAACCCCAAGAGACGTTCCACCGGAACGTCTCTACGTCTTTTCTGGAGCTGTCTATTAGCGATCCCCTACCTTCTCATCAGCAGAACCTATAAAGTAATAGTTGCAATAATCTTCACGATTTGTTACAAAAATACAAAGAACTTCTAGAGACGCAAAACCAAATGTTCGGCGGAATTACTGGTTTAAAAGATCCCAAAGGCACAGATTGGGGAGAGCGGATGCTCAATACTGTAGCTAGCCAAACGATTCGCCATCTGTTTTCCCAAAGCGAATCAGTAGAAGTCTTTGTGCGCTGCTATCCCTCCAGCAAACTGTTGCAAGGCAGCATTGATAGCTTTAAAATGAACGCAAGTGGGGTAGTGATTCGCAAAGATTTCCCCGCAGACGAAATTTCTGTGGAAACCGATGCCGTATCGATTGATTTTGGCTCGGTTTTGAGTGGTAAACTAACTCTCAAGCAACCGACTCAAGCGATCGCTAAAGTCGTTTTATCAGAAGAAGGGATTAATTACTCTTTTAAGGCAGAACTTGTTAAAAAACGTTTGTTAAACCTGACTGTACCTGCCTTAACCGAATTATCTGGTGGGAATCCAGTATCTTTTCCAGAAATTCGGGTAGAATTATTGCCAGAAAATCGCCTGCGAATTTTTGCCAAAGCTGATTTAGGCGATCGCGAACTTGTACCTTTGGATATGACTGTAACTATAGCCGTTGAAAGGCGTCGGCGTGTTTCTTTTAAAGATCCGCAAATTGAACTTGATTCTGTACCAGAAGCGCAAAAGGAAATATCTAAAACCTTGAGTGTAGCACTAGCGGAAATTTTGGATAATATGGTCGATTTAGATCGCTTTGACTTGGATGGAATAAAAATGCGGCTTAACCGTTTGGAAACTGAAGGTAAACAGTTAATTTTTAGTGGTTATGCTGAGATTGAGCGCATCCCACGTACTGGTTAATAGCCACTTCCTATTTTAGACTCAATTAAACGCCGTCTAGATGATTCTAGGCGGCGTTATGATTGATAAGTTTATAGAAAACAGTGGTGAGTAAAGCGATTTCATATTTAAACGCAAAGGGACGCGAAGGTAAACGCAGAGGGACGCAAAGTTTTGGTTAAATATTTCGCTATGAAATGCGTGGAATGGGTGTAGTTATTTCAAAATTTAGGAAAAGGGCAAGGAGAATCTTCCTTTTCCCCTTCATCCCAATTTTGACATTAACCCAAATCAAAAAGCAAGATTTCTGCGCCTAATTGGCTGCTAATTTGCAGTTGTTCTTCAACGCTAATTTGTACACCATCGCCGGCTCTAAGTTCTTCACCATTTAAGGTTGCTATGCCTTGGGCTATTTGTAACCAAGCATAACGATGTGGTTGAAGGTGATAATTTATCACATCACCCGGTTCTAGAACAGATGCGTACAAATCAACATCTTGATGAATGGTGACAGCACCATCGCGTCCATCTTTGGCAGCAATTAAGCGTAGTTTTCCCCGCTTTTCTTCGATAGGAAAAGCTTTTTGTTCATACCTTGGTTTTAAGCCTTGTTTATCGGGAAGAATCCAAATTTGGAGAAGGTGTACTGGTTCTGTTTGTGAGTGATTGTATTCGCTATGGGTAATCCCAGTACCAGCACTCATGACTTGCGCTTCACCGGGAAGAATCACCGAACCCGTACCCAAGCTGTCTTTATGCTCTAGGGCACCTTCTAGGACATATGTGAGAATTTCCATATCCCGATGACCGTGAGTACCAAAACCAGCACCAGGAACAATGCGATCGTCATTAATTACCCGCAGAGCGCGAAATCCCATGCGATTGGGATCGGAAAAATTTCCAAAAGAAAATGTATGGTGACTATCCAACCAACCAATTTTAGTTTGACCGCGTGCGTTTCTATCGTGAATTAGATGGGCAACAGTATTTTGAGACATACGTCTACCTCGCTTTTGATGGTTATTTATATTAATAAAGCAAGCTTTTTTGTTAACAACTCAAGTATCAGCTAAGTCTGAGAATTGAGATTTTTTTCAGGTGGTTGTTAACTATCTCAATAGTAACGGATGTATATACAAAAGGAAAAGTACGCACTTAAAAGTAACGTACTTACCAAAAAGATACTGTATCTAATTGATGGTTGGAGCGTTGGAGCGTTGGAGCGTTGTCACAAATTAATTATTCTTAACTCCTAACTCCTGTACAGATGTTCCACGCTTGAGGTCTCTACTTAACTCCTAACTCCTAACTCCAAACTCCAAACTCCAAACTCCAAACTCCAAACTCCAAACTCCTAACTCCTAACTCCTAACTCCTAACTTCTAACTCCTAACTCCTAACCACTATCCACTCAACTTATCCAGCAAGAACTGTTTGTTGAGTTTTAGTAGTAGCTGAGGCACCGTTACCATTTTCTGTGTTTGTAACTACTGCTGCTTGCAGATGAGCATCTAAGAACCACAGTCGTTTGTCAATGGTGCGAGAAACTTCAGTATAAAGGTCTGCGGTGTCAAGATCGCCCAATTCGTCGGTTTTGTCGATCGCTTCTCTCAAATGCTTGGCATAAGGTGCAAAGCGATCTGCCAATGCTGTCACATGCTCCATTCCTGCCAAAATATCGGTAGGATATTCTGGTAATATAGAATTGGCAGCCGCCATGCGAGCGGTTCCCATTGCATATCCACCTAAAGCTGTTATCCTTTCCGCAATCATATCAACGTACTCTTCCAGTTCGCCGGCGATTTCGTCAAATAATTCGTGCAACTGATAAAAATCAGTTCCTTTCACGTTCCAGTGCGCTTGTTTTACCTGGGTTTTTAGGTCTGAGGTCGCTGCCAAAGTTTTGTTGAGTAATACAACGATCTGCGATCGCGCTTCAGCAGGAATATCAATACGGGTGGGGTAAAGACGAGATGAAAGATTGTTGTCGCTCATAGTTCTATCTTGTTGGCTCGATGAAACTAGTCTACAGCTACTAGTTAAGGGCGCGAAACTCTCTACCGATAGATGGAATTAATCGGTTTGTAAATTATTGTTACTTTCATTCAGCGCACCTCAATAACAATGATTGTCAATTGTGCTGAATGTACCACCAAAAAGGCGATCGCGTATTGTATCGTTCTGTAAGAAGTCATGAGGAAAACCAAGTTCGATTTGGCTGACTTCGTTCAGACGTTGCAGATGTTCTGCCGATAAGCTGACATCTAAACAAGCTAAGTTATCTTGAAATTGCGTTAACTTGCGGGCACCAACAATGGGGATTATCACACCATTTTGATGACGCAACCAAGCCAGTGCAACTTGTGAAGGTGTGTGTCCAATTTCTTCGGCAACTTTAGTGACAACTTCAGCGATCGCTAAATTGCGTTCAGAAATACTTCCTCCTTCCGGATTTGCCAATCGTCTCTGTTCACTGTCGCTACTAGGCTTATTATACTTGCCTGTGAGCACACCACCACCTAAAGGCGACCACGGTGTAACTGCCAAATCGAAAGCTTTTGCCATTGGTAACAAATCGCGTTCTGGTGTGCGCTGAAGCAAATTATACTCAATTTGCAAAGCGACAAAAGGTGTCCAGCCAGAAAATTGCGCGAGGGTGTTTGCTTGTGAGACAATCCAAGCAGGTGTGTCAGAAATGCCAACGTATAGTATTTTACCTTGCCTGACTAAATCATCAAGCGATCGCATGACTTCTTCAATCGGTGTCATGAAGTCCCAAGCGTGCAACCAAAATAAGTCAATATAGTCGGTATTCAAGCGTTTTAAACTGCCTTCTAGCGACTGGAACATATTCTTGCGATGATTGCCACTGCCATTAGGATTATTTTGGCGATCGTTCATCTGTAAAGGGAAAGAATATTTCGTCGCAACTACAAAACGTTCTCGTTCCTTAGCAATCAACTCACCAAGGATTTTCTCACTGCTACCATCAGTGTAGCCATTAGCAGTATCAATAAAATTGCCTCCAGCTTCCACAAAAGCATCAAAAACCTTTTGGCTTTCGTCTTTGGATGCACCCCAACCCCAATCTTCACCGAAAGTCATTGTTCCTAAGCAGAGTTCAGAGACTCTCAAACCGCTTTTGCCTAAGAGTTTGTATCTCATGACTATTTATTCACTTGCTGAAATTAAGTTTATCGATGACTTCTACTATTGTCTTGCAAATTCGGGCTTAAAATATGAAAATTTTGCCTTCTGGTGGGAGATTAATGAGGAGAGAATTTTCATACTTAGGTAATATTGACATAATCTCCACAGTTCATAAATAGATATGTGTTGAAAAATAATGTAGAGACGTAGCAGTGCTACGTCTCTAGGGGTTTTAGATAACGCATATTTAAATTCTGTCGATGTCTAATATAGACTATATATAGACTAGTATTTCAAAAAACAATCCGCTACTTTGATGAATTATTATGTTATCTACGACGGTAATTGCAATCTTTGCGTTACCTTGGTGCAACTATTAGAAACTTTAGATCAAGGCAAGTTGTTTCGCTATACTTCTATGCAAGATGAGCAAACACTTCAAAAGTGGGGAATCACCGCTATTGATTGCGAACAGGGAATGATTTTGATTGATGAAAACGCACCCCAAAGACGCTGGCAAGGTAGTGCGGCAGCGGAAGAAATTGGACGATTATTGCCGTTAGGTAGCGTATTTGTGGATGCTTATCGGGCATTACCAGGAGTAAAATGGGTAGGCGATCGCTTTTACGAACAAATCCGGGATAATCGCTACACTTTATTTGGTAAGCGTTCTAGCACATATCAATCAGCATATTGTGCTGATGGTAGCTGTGAAAAATAGTTGCTGTAGTAAGGGCTTCAGCCCTTTAAAATAATGAGCGGTTCACCGCTCACTACGAACTTACTTACCAGTTTGCTGATTGAAGACTTCTAAAATGTGTCGGCAAAACTGTTTGAGCTTTTCCTCTATTTCTGGGGAAGGTTCAGATATACCAACACAACTCCAATTATCCACCGTCGAAAGTCGCCATACTTCACCCCGATGGTCAAATCCTGCTACTTCTACACCGATCGCTCGACGTAAGTTATTGATCGGATCTTGATAAAATCGGATTTGAATTAGTATACTACGGCTGCGCCAAGATTTACTGATGCCAGGAAAGTGAAAGCCGATATCTATCGAGTCTGGATCGATTAACTCCCTAGTTTCTGGGTCATTTTTCCAGGGTTTGAGATCCGATTTCGCATCAGGAAACTCAAATTTGAACAAGTTAACTACCGTCGCAATGTTGCTAGCAAGTTCAACGTTTGTTGCCTGTTCAGATGCATTCACGCTCATTCACTCCTATTTATCTGTTTTGTATAAGGAATTATCGAAATGCATTTATGCGATCGCTAATAAAATAATGTCCGTTTAATTAACATTAATAAAAACATCGTAACCGTCGTAGAGACGTTCCGTCGGAACGTCTTTACAGTATATGTGATTTGTCAGACATCATATAAAATAGTAAATCAAATAGCAGTTACAATAAATGGTATCATTATTTAGTTGTAAATATTCCGATGGAACGCGAAGCCGTAACAATCCGTTTTCCGGCTGACTTGCTTGCTAAAGCCAAGAAACTAAAATTCGTCAGCGAATCCTTGAATGATTTAGTAGTTGAGGCTTTGGCTCGTGAAGTACGACGCCGGAGGGGATGGGCAGCTCATCAGCGTATTATAGCCCGCAGCGAAACCGTCAAAGCCAAAACGGGAATACAACCTACTTCTGGGGATTTGATTCGCAGTTTCAGAGAAGGGGAAAACCGGCGTGACTAGAGTATTGTGTTTAGATACTAGCGTTTGGATTCCCTACCTTGTACCAGAAATTTATCAACCACAAGCCAGAATTCTTGTAGAAGAAGCATTAAGCCTTAATCTTAGGTTAGTGGCTCCAGCTTTTGCTTGGGCAGAAGTTGGCTCTGTGTTGCGAAAAAAAACCCGGATGCAAGTTATCACCACAGAGGAAGCACAAGCTTTTTTTGAGGACTTTTGCGAACTTCCCATTGATTACATTGAAGCAGAAGCAATTAGGTTAAAAACCTGGGAAATTGCCGAGCAATATAAATTACTTACGCTGTATGATGCCGCATTTTTAGCTTGCGCTGAGAATTCATCTGCGGAGTTTTGGACGGTTGATGCCGCACTTGTCAGGCAACTTATACCTCGACCGGCTTATCTACGAGACATGGGGAAGCCATAATCCACGTTCCTAAGTACAAGCCTTGCATAAATTCCTGACGAAAATTGATCACAAAAACTCTGCGTCACTCTGTCTTGAAAAGTTGTTCATGGGGGTAACGAACATGACCACACTTTTCGCTGCGCTTACCTCCTTTGCTCCTCTGCGTTAAAAAACGCGCTCGTTCTTATGTAAAATATAAACAATGCTGCAAATTTCCAACCAAGTAATCATCCCTGACAGCGATATCGAGATTAGTGCTATTCGTTCTCAAGGAGCAGGAGGTCAAAATGTCAACAAAGTCTCCACCGCAATACATTTGCGTTTCAATATTGGTGCTTCATCCCTACCCGATTTTTATAAAGAACAACTTTTGAAACTCAGCGATCGACGCATCACCCAAGAGGGAGTTGTTGTTATCAAAGCCCAAGAACACCGAACCCAGGAGAAGAACAAAGAAGAGGCTTTAAAACGACTTCAAGAGCTCATTAAAAGCGTCGCAGTCTTACCCCGAAAACGCAAACCAACCAAACCGACTCGCAGCTCTCACAGAAAACGTCTCGATAGCAAAAGCAAGCGAGGACAGCTTAAGTCCATTAGAGGAAAGATCGAGGATTAAAACAGTCCTAATTTTACTCCCTGGTCGTTTTTATCAGCATTTTCTGATGCTATTGGTGCTAAATCTGCGGTCGGTTCAACAACCTTCATGAGCATTTTCTTCAAATCTCAATTTTGAACTTATGATGTAGTCTTCATCAATCTCAAAAGCTAACCAGCGTCTTTGTAAGGTTTCTGCAACCCTACCTGTCATGTTAGAACCGGCGAAAGGTTCTAAAACAATATCCCCTGGTTCTGTACAAAGGTTGATGACAAACTCTGGTAAAGCTTGAGGAAATCTTGCTGGATGTGGCTTAAAACCTTCTTCTTTGCAACGTCGTTGATAATAATCGTTAGAAGCAGTATTTGAGGCAGAAATCACATTTACGGGCTGCACTAAATCTTCAAATAAAACTTCTTGTATGAGAGTTGGTTGTCCTATTTCTTCTTGATCTTTACTGCAACGTCCATCAATAATATTCGGGGGAATAGCTCCTCCTCTATCGTTTCCAAAATTATTGGAAATATCATGACCTGATGGTCTGAGTTTGGGTTTATATCCATTCTTAATCAGGTTCTTCATTGCATTGCTATAAGGCTTTAAAACTCTTCTATTATTAGCTTTAGGATGCGGTTCTTTTGACAACCACCAAATTGTATTTACCGAATCTTTAACTCTTTCCCTGCGAACTGTTACCCATTCAGCGGGGGTAGGAAGTTTAGCTGGATTATACCAATACAATTCTTGTGCTAGATAAAATCCAAGTCCACCTTTTTCTTTTGCTTTGCACAGAGCAACAACTAATTCAAAGTGGTAAAGAGAACGAACTGGCATTCCTTTAATCCAGCTGCCACCAATATCAATAACTAGTGAACCTGTTGGTTTGAGAATACGGTAAAACTGTGCTGCATAATCTTTAAACCATTCCACATATTCGTCAGCATCAACGTTTCCGTATTCTTTTTTCCGAACTAGTGCAAATGGTGGAGAGGTGCAAATCAGGTCGATACTTTCGCTACTGATATCTGCCATTAATTCCAGGCTGTTTCCCAAATAAGCAGCACCAAATATTGTTTTGTAATAAGGTTCGCAATCAAGTTTCA
This sequence comes from Plectonema radiosum NIES-515, assembly GCF_025753815.1. Classification (GTDB taxonomy): domain Bacteria; phylum Cyanobacteriota; class Cyanobacteriia; order Cyanobacteriales; family Nostocaceae; genus Hassallia; species Hassallia radiosum_A. The sequence goes on from NZ_JAOWRF010000390.1 coordinate 10,442, forward strand.
TATGAAAGTATTTAGTTTGTAAATATGCATTCCCAGAACCCTTGTAGAGACGTAGCACTGCTACGTCTCTACATTCTTGTATTTAGCTTTGCGACGGACAGGTTTTCAAGGCAGAGGGAACGTCGCACCCAACTAAACTTTCATATCCAAGGTACGCACCAAGAAAGCCCATTTATCTGCGGTTTCTTCGATAATTTTAGCTGTAGGTTTACCCGCACCATGTCCCGCTTTCGTCTCAATTCTAATTAATACAGGATTCTCACCTGTGTGAGCAGCTTGCAAAGCGGCAGCAAATTTGAAACTATGAGCAGGGACAACGCGATCATCATGATCGGCTGTGGTAATCATCGTTGCTGGGTAAGCTGTACCAGGTTTGAGGTTATGCAGTGGGGAATAAGCATAAAGCGCTTTGAACTCTTGTGGGTTATCCGGCGAACCATATTCAGAAATCCAAGCCCAGCCGATGGTAAATTTATGAAAGCGCAACATGTCCATTACCCCGACTGCTGGCAAAGCTGCACCAAACAAATCGGGACGCTGAGTCATGCAAGCACCCACTAATAATCCACCATTACTAGCACCTGCGATCGCTAATTTATCACTCTTGGTATACCCATTGCCAATCAACCACTCGGCAGCAGCAATAAAGTCATCAAAAACATTCTGCTTTTTCAGCTTCATTCCCCCTTGATGCCATTCTTCACCATATTCACCACCACCACGTAGATTGGGAACCGCATAGACACCACCCATTTCTAGCCATACTATGGTACCGGCAGAAAAATTCGGAGTTAGAGAGATATTAAAACCCCCATAAGCAGACAGTAAGGTCGGATTATTTCCATCAAGTTTTATACCTTTTTTATAAGTAATAAACATCGGCACTTGCGTATTATCTTTGCTGCGATAGAAAACTTGTTTAGTTTCATAATCAGCAGAATTAAAATCTACCTTTGGCTGACGAAAAACTTGACTTTTTCCGCTTACTATGTCGTAGCGATAAATAGTTGGTGGTGTGGTATAGCTAGTGAAGCTATAAAAAGTTTCCGTATCATGACGTTTACCGTTAAAGCCTCCCACTGAACCAAGTCCGGGTAATTCTACCTCTCTGACAAAAGTGCCGTTGAGGTCAAAAATTTTGATTTGGCTATGAGCATCTTTGAGATAATCAGCAACAAACTGATTGTTGAGGATACCGACACTTTCCAGAGTTTCCACCGCTTGGGGAATTATTTCAATCCATGCTGATTTCTTGCCGTTTTTACTATCAATGGCAATAACTTTGGCACGGGGTGCATCTAAATCTGTACGGAAATAAAAGACGCTATCATCATTATCGATAAAGCTATAATCTGCTTCAAATTGATTAATTAGTTCGACTACTTCGGCATCTGGGTTAGTCAAATCTTTGTAAAAAAACAGATTTTTCGAGTCAGTTCCCAACCAAACGGAAATTACTAAATAATGTCCATCTTCTGTGACACCACCGCTAAATCCCCATTCTTTTTCGTCTGGACGTTGGTAAATTAATATGTCTTCTGTTTGGGATGTACCCAATTTGTGGTAATAAAGCTTTTGATAATAGTTGACATCTTCTAATTTGGTTTTTTCATTTGGTTCATCGTAGCGGCTGTAGAAAAAGCCTTGATTGTCATTTGTCCAGGATGCACCAGAGAATTTAATCCACTTGAGATGGTCTGGTAAATCTTCAGTTGTTTCCACATCTCGCACTTTCCATTCTTGCCAGTCAGAACCAGATGAGGATAAACCGTATGCTAAAAGTTTACCGTTTTCACTGATAGATAAACCGGAAAGCGCAACAGTACCATCTGTTGAAAGTTTGTTGGGATCGAGTAAAACTTTTGGTTCACCGTCGAGACTTTTTAAGGTGTAGAGAACGCTTTGGTTTTGCAGTCCATCGTTTTTGAAATAAAAGTAGTTTTCGCCTTCTTTCCAAGGGATACTATATTTTTGATAATCCCACAATTTGGTAAGGCGCTGTTTGATTTTTTCTCTTGCGGGAATTTCATTCAGGTAGCCAAAGGTAACTTTATTTTCTGCTTCAACCCAAGCTTTGGTTTCTTCTGAGTCAGGGTCTTCTAAGAAGCGGTAAGGATCTGCAACTATAGTACCGTGGTAGTCATCAACGCGATCGCTCTTACGGCTGGATGGATAAGGAGAGTGTTTTTCGCTGGGCATAGTAAACGCTAATTTTTTCGTTACATAATTCTAAGATAGAACAAGACTAAATCTTGGCAAATATTGACAGTGCGTAGGCGTAGCCCGTCGTAGACATCGCCGACATCATCAATCAGGAGGAAATCAAGCAGTACTGGGGGATTTCAATCGCAGCTACACAAACTAAACTTGGCTACTACGCGGGTTTCAACTTTTATTAAGTCCGCGCACCATCCGGACTTTTTACGCGCAACGCCGCGACTAGAAGTCGCCAATGCTATTTTTGGTAATAGATGAGTTAATTAGAGGTTGATATGACAGCACTTACATTAAACCTCAATTCTGTAATTAAACTGACAAGAGAGCAGTTTTATCAATTGTGTGAAGAAAACCCCGATTTAAAATTAGAACGCAATGCCCAAGGAGAATTGATTATAATGCCACCTACGGGAGGAGAAACAGGGAGAAGTAATTCTACTATTAACGCTCAAATATGGTTCTGGAACGACCAAAATCAATTAGGCGAAATTTTTGATTCATCAACTGGATTTACTTTACCTTCAGGGGCTGACCGTTCTCCTGATGTTTCTTGGGTAGAAAAATCTCGTTGGGATACTTTAACTAAAGAGCAAAAAGAAAAATTTATTCCCCTATGTCCTGATTTTGTCATTGAAATAATGTCACCTAATGACAACTTGAAAAAAACTCAGAAGAAGATGCAAGAGTATATCGAAAATGGGTGTCGTCTTGGTTGGTTGATCAACCGAAAAAAACAGGAAGTAGAAATTTATCGTCCAGGACAAGATGTGGAAGTTTTAAAATTACCTCAAACTATTTCTGGGGAAAATATTCTACCTGGTTTTGCACTCAATCTGCAACGAATTTGGGGATAGATACGAATTATCCCATTAAAACAATCGAAATTAAGTTGCCAGAAAAGTACCCCGAAAGGTTACTGCTGTTCCAATACGGTTCGGTTAAGAATATTTGTGAACCCAAAACCCTTGTAGAGACGAAGCATGTGCAACGTCTCTACATACGTTAACCGAACCATATTGACTGCTGTTCTGCAAACAGTCTTGCCCAGAAATGTTGATGTATTGACTTGCCAAAAGTAATGGGACTTAAAAAACTGACTCTTTAGGAAATTAACAAAAGAGCGTTGCTGAATTAAAGTATGAATTATGCGATCGCCTCAAGTTTTGCTTTTACTTGGTTGCGATCGCTACATGCCATTAAAATAAAGAATCTACAACTGTGGTAGTTGTAACAAGTAAATGTCTAGACAAGTCTTGGATTTATATAGCAGGTTAACTCAACAATTCTCCAGTCTCTTGCAGAGAGTGCAAGCGGCGATAAATTCCTTCATGACGCAACAATTGATCGTGACTACCCACTTCAACAATCCTACCTTGATCTAGAACCACAATCTTATCTGCTTCGCGGACTGTACTCAAACGGTGAGCAATAATTATTGTAGTACGAGTTCCTTGAATTGATCGCATGGCTAACTGAATCAATCTCTCAGACTCATAATCTAAGCTAGATGTTGCTTCGTCAAAAACTAGCACATCTGGTTCAACTAATAACGCTCTAGCAATTCCTAAACGCTGTCTTTGTCCTCCAGATAACCTCACACCACGTTCACCGACAACTGTGTAATAACCTTCAGGTAAAAAGCGGATTACGTCATCTAATTTGGCAATTCTACAGGCTTCTTCAACTTCATTAAAATTCGCTTGTCGATTGCCATATTTTAAATTATCCAACAAAGTACCGTTAAAAACGTCTACTTCTTGGTGAACGATCGCTAAACGTCGGCGATAATTACCAACATCTAATGTGACAATATCTTGCCCATCAATCAATATTCTTCCCTGATTCGGCTCAAAATAGCGAAACAACAATTTCACTAAAGTAGATTTCCCCGAACCCGATCGCCCAACCAGCGCTACTGTCTGATATGGTTCGATTAACAAGTTGATGTCTTCCAGAACCGGACGGTTAGCATCATACCCAAAAGTTAGATGAGACAACTCAATTTTGCCGGTAAAACTATAAGCTGATTCACTCTCTACCAAACTAGCTGCATCTACCCCAATCGGCTGCTGCATTAATTCGTGATATCCCAACATTGAAGCATAACGACGGGCAAAAATTTCCGCAAGGCTGCTGATAGGTTCCAACTCAGCATAAGCCATGCTGGAAACTGTTAAAGTCGTCAGAAAATGTCCTAAAGAAATCTCACCTTTTACCGTCGCTGCTAAAGTTAAACCTAGGATCGCAAACACACAAAACTGAACGAATGCCGTTCTCAAAGTACTTAACTTTATATAACCAAGATGGATGCGGTAATCTGCTACTTTAAACTCGCGGTTAAGTCGTTGTTTTTGGCGTTTGAATTCTAGTGTTTCTGTGGCAAATGCTTTAACTGTTTTGATGTTAGTGATAATTTCTGAATTACGGCTTTGGGTATTTTCCATGTATTTATCTAGCCGTTTTTCTTGTTCTATCAGCTTGTTTAAATCTTTTATTGTGAAGCTGAAGATTAGCAGGAACGAAATCAAAAATAGTATGGCAATACGCCACTCAATTAACAAGATTACTACAAAAATTCCCAATACTCTAAACAGTTTAGGAATCATTTGTCCGGCGACTTCTGGATAAGTCCAAGTGTGATTTTCTAAACCTCTAGATATTTTACCTGCAATGCGTCCAGGATTATTTTCGTCGTAAAACTCTAGGGGCAAAGTGAGTATTTTCGCTACCGCTTTTTTTAAGTGATCTCGTCTGGTACGCAAAGCAATATCCCAATGAAACCACCAAGTTGACCAGATTTGAATTGGCGCTCTGGCAACGGTAACTAAGAAGATTACACTCATTAGCACTGCCAAAGATGATAACCGATTTTGTGGTAATTTAGTCAGGTTAGCAATTGCAGCGATCGCATTCTCTATTGCATTATCTAGGGGTTGTCCCGAAAGTACGTTTAAAATCTGCCCTGTGGCATATGGTACAACCAAATCGATAATTTCAAAGATGCTCGCTGCGGCAATACTAAATATAACCGCTACTCGATAGCGATCGTAGTATTTGAGAATGTCTCTAAATTTTGCCATGATGCACTCTATTTAATAAGTAGAGACGTAAAGAGTGGAACGTCTGTACAAAAGTGATGAGTTGTGTTTGAAATCCTCACTTTTCACGCTTAACTCTTGACTACTTGACGTTCCAGTTTAGCCCTAGATTTTTTATATTACATTTGTAGTTATTTGTAGTCAATAACCACTTAGAGTAAATCATCCTTTGGGAGTAGCTGACACTTGTCCGGGAAAAAATTCTAGACGATAGCGATAAAGCGCGACTGGATGAGAGCCTGCTTTAAAGTAATCTGGATCTTGAGGAGAAAGGTAGACAGCAGTAACTTGATCTGCTTCTATCGCTGGATTGGATGTAGAAAGTTGCTGGTAAGCGGTTGTTGATTCTACAAAGTTGAAATAAGGATTAGAACCACCTTTAAATAGCTGCTGAAAAACTTCTGTAGTGATGAACTTATTATCAGGTGTAGTTTCTGTAGCGCGTGCGGTGACAATAGAAACTAACTGAAGATTGCCTTTTAACAATGTAATTTGACGATTGGGTGATTTTGGATCTACTTTGACTGATAACACGCGATCGCCTAAATAAGTCCGTGCCAAATTCAAGCTATTAAATGCCCTATCCGCAACTAAAACCAGCGATTTTGTATCTATCCGAGGTATGAATTTTAAACCAGTAATCGGTAATTGCTGTTTCACAAATCGGACTGGAAAACTCACAGGTTGATTTAGTTGTCGGCGATTCCCGATCATACCTGGTGTGATTATATCTGGTGCTAAAGGTGCAGCCAAATCTATTAAAGTACTTTTAAGCAGCCAATTACCCGCCATCCAATCAGGATAAATTAAATCACCTTCAGGCGATCGCACCGAAGTTATTCTTTCCCACTGAGGAAAATTCCCCAACCTTTGACTTAATTCTCCCGCTGCTGCTTCTGAACCAGGCAGCAGAAATAAAAAAATCAAGCAAACACTTAAAATCGCTTTCATCGCAAGGATTAGAGATATATATTGCAAAGTCTTAATTTTTTTGTGATTTAGAACCAATTTAATAATAATTAAAATTAAATTTTCTTTATTAAACTTAACATATGCAACAACAAACTAAACAAAAACATAACTACCCAACGTAATTTCTTCGGGTTAGAGCGAAGCAAGCGTACCTAGAAAATTTTTAATTTATCTTCTGTGATGCTTACTCCCTAACGTTTTTGAAGTTTTAGATAAGTAAGTCTTCATGATTCTCCTTAACTAAGCTATTATTGAATTAGATAGTGTCATTTTATTTGTATAATAGGCTAAAACTCAAGTATAAATACTTAATTAATTAATTGGAATTATTTACTGATTGTAGAATTACTTATCTTGAAAACTTGACCGTATACTATGCTTCTATGGAATACTACAGATAAAGAGCAACTAGCTTTGAACTAAAGTCAGGTATAAAAGTTGCTTTTGAGCCGGCTGGTGCTTTTTTTGTCACCAGATATGCGAACAACAGAAAAAACCTCCTTTGTTGGCACTGGAGTGAAAATATTTTTCGGGTGCTATTTCAAATAAATTCCTATTTATAGTTCTTGAAGTAATGAGCCTATCTAGTTCTTTTACGGATTTTTCCTTGGCGGAATTATTCCAATTGATTGACCAAGGGCGAAAATCAGGTTGTTTGAGTGTCTGTACTTTACCAGACCTTCATTTGAGTGGATCTAAATCCCTACATTACTATATCTGGTTTCGCCAGGGGCGTATTGTCGCTGCGGCTAATCGCTTAAATGGTCAGGAATTAGTCTCTAAGATCATCAAAAGAAAGTGGTGTAACCTGAAGAGTGAAAATGTTTCTAGAAGTGTTGCAGGAACACCTTTGGGTTTAGAGTTGAAAACCGAAGGATTGCTAAGTGCTGAACAACTCAATTTATTATTTGCCAGCCAATTGCAACAAGTTCGTAAACTGTTTGAAATTCAAACCGGTGTATTTAAACTTGATAGCAAAGCTACTTTGCCTTGGACAGAGATGACAGGATTAAGCCTAAGAGCAACTGAAGTAGCGCTGATGGCTTTGAGAGCATTGAAAAACTGGGAAGTATTAGCTGATGTACTTCCAGATATGAGTTCTGGGATTAAAAGTATTACACAAAACAAACCACAATTTCGCTTGAATCCTTTCGAGTGGCAAGTGTGGGAGTTTGCGAATGGAACTGTTGATTTAAGTGCGATCGCTTTTAAACTCAATCAACCTAGATTAATAGTTCAACAAGCTGCTTTCCGGCTAATGCTTGCAGGTTTGGTAGAAGAAGTTTCTTTGCAGCAATCTACACCTAAACTAAATAATTACCCGATAGATGAAAGTCAAGGAAATACTTCTAGCTGGGGACAAAAAAAAGCCCCAGAACCAAACATGCTGAAGATAAGTACAGCATTTTTACAAAATTTAGTCGGTTTTTTAAGGAGTAAAGCTTAATGGAAATCCTACGCATAGTAATTACGGGTGGCGTAGGTGCAGGAAAAACAAGCTTGATTCGCACAATTAGTGAAATTGATGTAGTTGACACCGATCGGCAAGTTACCGATGAACTAGCAGAACTGAAGGCTAAAACTACCGTAGCAATGGACTTTGGGCGGATAACTATAGCAGCCAATCAATCACTGCACCTTTATGGCACACCAGGACAAATGCGATTTGACTTTATGTGGGACATCCTGATTCGTAAAGCGCAAGCTTACATCATGTTAGTAGCTGCACACCGCCCCGATCATTTCCGTTATGGTCGCAAAATTTTCAAGTTTATGAATGAAAGGGTGCAAATTCCTTATTTAATTGGGGTGACTCATACTGATTGTCTGGATGCTTGGGAATTAGAAGATGTGGCATTAGCTTTGGGATTTGTCGATGAAACTACGCGATCGCCTTTGATAGCTGTAAATGCTACTGAACCAGCTTCAGTAAAAGAAGCATTAATGGCGATGGTTTTAGAATTAGGCAAATCTTGCCAGCATCAACCTTAACAAACAAAGCAAATACAAAAAAAGAATACCAAAAGTAAAAAATGATTCTTGCTTTTATTCGCGTTTTCCTTTTAACTTTATTTTGTGTTGGTATTAAATTATCGAAATCCATGTCATGGAAATAACCTTATTGCAATAAGCAGCTTACCGCCTATGCCTCTAGGCAAAATCCTGAAGCTACTCGCTGAGGCATTTCAGAAAACGCCTACTGAGTCTGTAAATGCATCAAATTTGCCAACAACCGAGAATACGACTTTACCAACAACTAGCGAAAAGACTGAAACATCACCACTAGTTACGGAATCTCCGTCACTAATAAGTACGGAAAACACGGAAATAGATTTACCAATAATTTTGGAGGAAAAAGTCATGATTAACATTTCGATGCTACAAGACGAGCTGCAAAACTTTGTCAGCAGCACCTCTGAAGTTCAAGGCGCAGCCTTAGTCAGTCCTGATGGGTTGGCTTTAGTTTCGGTACTACCGGGAGGTATGGACGACGAACGTACCGCCGCAATGTCTGCATCTATGCTTTCTTTGGGCGAACGCATCGGACGCGAACTGGCTCGCGGTAACGTTGAGCGAATTGTAGTGCAAGGTGAGAAAGGCTACGGAGTTTTGGTTGGCTGTAGTGGTGACGCTGTTTTATTGGTTCTCGCTAATGCATCGGTAAAACAAGGCTTGTTGTTTCTAGAAATCAAGCTAGCCGTTGCCAGAATAGCACCTTTACTTAGTTAGCTAATAACAGAAAGCAATCCGTATTCAGATTTGTGGATTGCCGATTTTCTCTCTTAACTTGCCATGATTAATTTACAACTAATTTGTCACTTTAATTTCGGCAAAATCAAAGAAAAAATCAGGAAAACTTTCTCAGTTTCAAGTTGATGATTTATCAGGTCTGGCTCTACTGCAATCAAAATAATTGGTTTTTATTAATTTTAGGAGAGAAGAATCATTTATGTTACGTCCAATATTGGGAGATTTCAGCAGTATAACTTGTTTCAAGTTGGCAATTGTCGGCATGGAAGATGCTTTGGGTGAAAAAGCAACAGCGATCGCTTTAATTGCAGCCGGTCGCTGTCGTGGTAAACATTTAGCAAAAGAATTAAGTTTAACAGCCGCAAACTTGTCTTTAGATGATATTGCCTCCCAAGTTGGGTTTGCTTTAGGTAAAGAGGGTACTCGTTTGTGTCTCATTAATCGTATGGAGGCTCAAGGAAATGTTATCAAAGTTTACACTTCGGAAACTTTATGTTCTACGGGTGAAGCCCCAGGTTCGGAGCGTAAATGTAGTTACACCCTCGGTGCTGTTTGGGGAGTATTAGAGCAGACCTTCGGCAAGCGGTTACAAGGCAAACACACAGAATCCGTGCTTCGCGGTGGTGAGTACGATGTATTTGAGTTTACTGAATTATGACGAGTCAAAAATACGAAGAGAATTTTGAGATCGAGTTGTATACGTAGAGGTTACTGTGTGGGCTGCTAAATGTTGACCGTTATCGGTAAATAGAGTCAATAGTCATCGGAAATTTCCCTTTCTCGTAACAGTTACATCAGTTCTGGGTTTTTTAATTTTTAACTAAGGAGATTCTAGTCATGGCTATAGAACCACACGCATTTATGTCCACAGTTGAAAAGCGTATTGGCTTTACAGATGAGGACAAAGCTCTGTTAAACTCAGAGGCAGATTGGGGGTTAAAAGTTGCTCCAGAGATGGCTGACCACTTTTACGCTTACCTGGGACGTGACGTGGAAATGAATGCGATTTTGAACGTTGGGGATGGACGCATCGATCGCCTACGCGAAACCTTTATTGAATGGTTTCATGAGATGTTCACAGGTATGGATAACTGGGGGAAAGCCTACGCGGATCGCCGTTGGAAAATTGGTTTGGTTCACTTCCGAATTGGCATTGAACCTCAACACGTTGTTCCAGCGATGGCGACTGTGGTAAACAAAGTAGATAAAAGCCTAAAAGCCAATGGTAAAAGTGAAGCTCTCAAAGATTCTCTCAGTCGAGTCTGCATGATTGACTTGGCTTTTATTGAGCAAGCTTATTTAGAATTACCTATAGCTGCTATTATCAAAGAAACTGGCTGGTCAGAAGCTTTGTTTAGGCGGATAGTTGCTACTGGGGTACGTGAGATGTAACTAACCTACCAACTAATATCAAGTTCGGTTAATTACCTCGTTAAAACGTTTATTGCTAATGGCTAATGACTAATTGTTAATTGCCATTAGCCATTAGCCTTTACCAGCCTGATATAGCGTTTCCTAGTCTTGAGGTACAAATTTATCTGCGTCCATCGGCGTTTATCTATCTTCCGAAGCGGTTAATTCTTTCTTTCTTTCTTTCTTTCTTTCTTTCTGTACAAAAATGAATGTGGGAATCGCTATAACTGTTAATTAACATTTAACAGTTTATCCACTAACCAGTAACTATTTTTCGTGTTGTTCGTAAGCAGCGACAATTCGCTGAACTAAAGCATGGCGCACGACATCTTTTTGAGAAAATTCACAAAAGGAGATGCCTTGAACATTTTTTAAAATGTGCAACGCTACCGATAATCCAGATTCTTGGTGAGGTAACAAATCGGTTTGTGTGATGTCACCTGTAATCACCATCCGAGAATGAAAGCCCAAACGAGTCAAAACCATTTTCATTTGAGAGGGTGTGGTATTTTGAGCTTCGTCTACAATCACAAAAGCGTTATTGAGAGTGCGTCCCCGCATATAGGCTAGGGGTGCAACTTCTATTACACCGCGTTCCATCAAATTCGGTACTTTTTCGGGGTCGATAAATTCATTGATGGCGTCGTAGAGTGGACGGAGATAGGGATTAACTTTTTGTTGTAAGTCTCCAGGCAAAAAGCCGAGTTTTTCACCGGCTTCGACGGCAGGACGAGTTAAAATAAGCTTTTCAAATTCGTTGGACAGAAGTGCTTGCACAGCAACGACAACAGCCAGAAAAGTCTTGCCAGTACCAGCAGGACCGACGCAGAATGTCAAGTCTCGTTGACGTAGAGCATTGATGTACTGTCGCTGTCGAAAGGTTTTGGCACGGATTTCTTCTCCACGACGAGTTTTAGCAAGAACATCTCGCTGCAATTCGTGTAACTCTTCTTCTCGATCGCTATCTAAAGCCTGACGAGCTGTTAAAATATCGGCACTAGTGATGGTATTACCTTGAGTCCACAAATCTTCAAGCGATCGCACTAATCGACTAGCTAAATCAATTTGTTTTTCTGTACCAGCAATGTGTAATTCTTGTCCCCGTAGCACCAGGTTAGCTCCTGTTTGCCTGGATATGGTTTTGAGATTTTCTTCATGTTGTCCCGCTAGCGCGATCGCGCTCTCGATATTCGGCAGTTGAATTGGCAAGGCACCTGCCATAGTATTTCTTATGTGTGAGGAATTGTTCTTTGTGTATGCATATAGCCTGCCAAAAATGGCTTAATTTAAGGTCGCATGGCAAGCCATGCGACCCTAAATATAATTTTTGAGATAAATCTCAAAAGTAGATGTAGTCATTTCCGGTTTGACTTTGCCACAAGTAATTCTGAGAAGTGGAAAACTCAAAACAATTGTTACCGCTTATCCCCATCTTGTACCGGAAGTGCCAAATTTTCAAATTCTTCAATAAACCCGCATAAAGGCGTTTACCCTAGGATAGCAGGCTTATTGAAGACGATGGGCGTGGACTTCACTGCCTAACCGCAGAGTAAAGTAATTTACTTCCTAGTTGAAACTAGAGCGGACGCGGGGTTTAACAATAGGTCGTGGTGAGTCGTTTTCTTCTCTTGGTCTCGATTTTGGTGCTGGTAATCGCTCTTCGGAGTCTTCATCAAAAGACATACCTTCTCGACCTTGGGCATTACTGCCGTAGATATCTAGGTATACTGATTGTCCAGCTGTTTCAGCGGCAGCGGCAATAACCGTGCGAATCGCCTGGATATTGCGTCCTCCGCGACCAAACACTTTTCCTTTATCTGAACTGTCAAAGGCTATGCGAATCCAAATTCGTTTGAGGATGTGAGAAATTTCACAATCGACGCTCAAAGACTGCGGAGATTCCAAAAACGGCTGCACTAAAAACTTTACCAGCCTAACGTAGTCAGGACTGGCTGTCCTCGATTTTGTTTCGTCGTTATGATGCGGCTTTTGCACTGAGCTGTTCAAAAACATTAGCTTTTTGTAAGATGCTACGCACGGTGTCAGTTGGTTGAGCGCCTTGTTGCAGTCGCTTCACGATACCGTCAACATCAAGTCGCACTTCATCGGTTCTGGGGTTGTAGAATCCAAGTTCTTCTAGGGGACGACCATCGCGGCGAGCGAGGCTGTTAATAGCGACAATACGATAACTTACTTCCCGTTTTTTTCCGTATCGCTTCAAGCGCAGTTTAATCATGATTGAGAAAATATTCTCCTATGCGTGACCTATCAGTTTGTAGCTTGTTGATGCTGGAATGCTAATTTTAGCACTAGCCTAGCATTAACTGCCATGAGTCAATGGGCAATGGGGCATGGGGCATGGG
>NZ_JAOWRF010000408.1 GCF_025753815.1 Plectonema radiosum NIES-515
TGGGACTGACATATTTTTTTGACATTTGGTAGTTTTAATCTTTGTTAATTAATACTACCACGCCTATTTGTCGTTTTCCGGAATATTCCGGAAAATAGTAGTTATTTGCGGTTCTATCTTTAACAGTGAGAATTGGTTTCCTTTCTTGGTTGCTTTGAAACTCTTACAGAGTCACTCCGTGAACGCAATAGACAACCTATTTGAAAATTAAATATGGGTTATCCACAACCCAACAGACGTAGCACATGCAACGTCTCTACATTAATTTTCACGAAGTTTGTCTAATTAAATTTATTTTTCTTGATATTCTCCAGCATAATCAATCACGCACATTCTTCTATATTTTGCGTGAATTCCGTAAGCGATTCCCACAACTTTGAAATCCCCGTTAAACATGTTTTTTCTATGACCCCGCGACGGTACACCGTCATCTATAATCAACTGCATGACAATATCCTGGGGGTTGTTTAAACCGTAGCTAATACTTTCACCTGCGGTAGTTAGCCCGGTTCCGTAGCGGTTCATTCGAGTGGAAGCGTCACTACCATCGCTTCCGTCGTGACCTATAGCACCTATTTTTCCAGTGTCTTTCACATGATCTCTTGCGGCTAAAGACATATTCTTGGATGTAGTTAAAGTTTCCACCGGACGAACTGACTTGAGAAATGCGATCGCTTCATCGACTGCTTTGACTCCTTCAGTCGTCTGTAAAAAGACACCTTCAGAGATTTTAACTCTGTTGCCTTCAAAGCGTTTTTTATAGTTTTCTAAGACAATAACATAAACAGCAGGATTTGTTCTTACCTGATTTATTTGAGCAATTACTTCCTCTTCCAATGGTGAAAGATTACTCTTCGGTGGGAATAATTCCCGATCTTTTTCACGAGTTTCTAGCACAGAGGAGCTAGAGAAACTAGCTAATAATTTGAGTGGGTCAAATCTTAGAGATTGTATCCCACTCTTGCGTAATTTCATTATCAGGGAGTAAATAATCAACTTCATGTAACTTCACAAATTTTACCAAATATTTTTGATAACAGTTATTGAGTACTATGTATTCAACTAACTAGCTATTAACAAATTTTGCCATCAGCATTTATTAGGAAACAAGTTTTTCTTTATACCCGCCAGCATAATTAATCACGCATATTGTTCTGTATGTAGTGTGAGTTCCATAAGCAACTCCTGCGACTTTAAAAGCAGGGTTAAAGATGTTTTTTCTATGACCGCGATCGCGTACCCCGTCATCTATGATTAATTGCATGACGATATCTTGAGCCGTATTTGGACCATAGCTGATGTTTTCTCCAGCGGTTCTGAGCCAAGTTCCATAACGATTGATGCGAGTAGAAGGGTTGCTACCATCAGCACCATCATGACCTGTTACACCTTTTGCTCCTTGGTCTTTAACGTGATCTCTAGCAGCTAAAGACATCCCTTTAGATGCAGTCAAAGTTCCTACAGGACGGGCTAATTTGAGAAATGCGATCGCTTCATCGACTGGTTGTACTCCTTCTTGCGTTAGCAAATAAGTATTGCCAGAAATTTTGACTTGTTTGCCTTGAAAGCGCTTTTTATAGCTTTCCATAATCGGGATATATGCTTTGGGATTTGTCCGCACTTTGTTCATTTGGGCAATCACCTGCTCTTCTAAAGGTGAGAGGTAACTTGAAGAAGCTAACAAAGTAGAATTAACTTTTTGGACTACAGCCGACTGAGAAATAGATGTATTTGCTCTTACTGGCTGATGAGAAAAGTTAGCTATCAAAGCAATCGGGAAAATGACAGACAATCCTAAGCAATGCATTTATTACCTCACTATTTATTTTCTCAGGATTAACACTGAATCGAACATTAATGTATCAGTTGTAACCTTCAGAACAAAAATAGCCAAGAGTAAGCTTACTTAAGTTGATCGGAGGCAGCAATGCTTGGGGCAAGGATCTCTTAGCAGGGGAAAAAGTACAAACCGAGTGAAATTGTGGCTTAAGCACCTCTGTCCTGCTTTTCATAGCCTCAGTTGTTACCCCACTCGCAAGTGCCGTGGTTTTTCTTTGCTGCTAAGAGCTCGCTGGAAATCGCTGCTTTTTCAGGATCTAAGCGATCGCATCCCTACTTGACAAACCTATGACCAAGAAGATAATTAGTGAGTAGCACGAGCTAAGACTTCTTCCATGTCTGATAGTTGCACCGCACCAGAGAAACTTTCACCATTCATCACAAAGAAAGGTGTACCAGTCAGCCCTAATTTTTGAGCTAGCTGCATATCTTGAAGAATTTCATTATCGGCAAGAGCGCGATCGCTTTTAAACTTATCTAAATCCAAGTTGAGATTTGTGGCAATATCCAAATACTTTGCCTCATTAAGTTGTTTTTGATCAGAAAATAGCGCATCACTATATTCCCAGAATTTGCCCTGCTGCAAAGCTGCCCAAGCAGCTTTTGCGGCTGGTACTGCTTGAGCATGAATTTGTGTCAGGGGGAAATGCTTGTAAACTAATGTCACTTGATCTTGATGCTTTTCCATAAACTGTTTCAGAGTTTTGTTAGCCTCAGCACAATAGGGACACTCAAAGTCGGAAAATTCTACTAAAACAATCTTTGAATTAGGTGAACCAGTAACAGGAGAATTACCAATCACCGCTTGGGGATTGATTTGTAAATTTTTCACAAATGCTTGCTGTGATTGTACTATTTGCTGTCGTTGTTGCTGCTGGTATGCTACGAGAGATTCTAGAACTACCTCTGGATGTTCGCGGATGATTTGCATAACTTGCTGTTCGAGTTTGGGACTGATGCGGCTGGCTGCTTGGGCAGGCAATGACCAGCTGAAAATCAGACATAGCAAGCTTAGTATTACCAAGCTACGTAGGTAATTAAGTAAATTTGTAGACCAATTCAAGAATGTACGCACGTTCAACACTCCCTATAGAGCAAAAAATTTATATTAACTCAGTATTCCTGGAGACAGAAGAAAAGACTAAGATTGGGGGGGAGAAAAGAGCGCTGCAACGAGCGTTGTGTAGGTCTTTTGCCCAAAAATTTGGATTTGTAATAATATATTACGGAATTGTGTGTAACGCTTGTTCTTTGCGGATGATGCGATGGTCAAAATACTGTCAAAGCATCTGTGAGGATTCAGCCTGACTGTGTGGCATTGTATCCCTAAATCAGCAAAAAACCTATGTATCAATTCCAGGTTAGTGCATACACGCAAACTGGAGAATCCATTGGTCTGGTTGGTTCTACTCCCGAATTGGGATTGTGGGACATCAGCAGATGTGTTCACCTCCGCACAAGTGGCGATCGCTACCCTTTATGGCAGACAGACAAAGAAATCGACATTCAGCCGTCCCAGAGAGTTGAATATAAGTATGTACGTCTTGATGCCAGAGGCAATGGACATTGGGAAGCTCTAGGAGCAAACCGTTGGGTGCCGAGCAACCCTGACCAGCAGTCCGGTACTATTGTTGTGGATGATGGGGTATTTGGTTATTTGCAGCCTTATCCATTCGGATACATTCAGGAGACTGCTGTCAAGATGCCCTTGGAGGAAGGGTTTGAAGGTCTAAAAATCGTCGTCATTGGCAGTTCTGTTGCCTTAGGTCATAAAGCTTGGCTGTTGAGAGGTTGGGTGTGGCTATTAGAACAGGCTTTGCAGCAAAAATATGGGCACAGACTCGTAAATGTATCACAAGTGGGGGCAAATGTCAGCAGAACGATCGCCCGGTTTACTTCAATTGTCACACCAGAACAACCAGATGTTGTCATTATTGCCTTGTCTTTAGGTAACGAAGGGTTAGCTTACTGTCCCCCTCACGAACGAAGAGCAATACAGCGCCGGTTTGAAAGCGGCTTGCAGCAGCTTGTGAAAATGACGCGCTCCCTGGGAGCAAGACCAATTTTGGGTGGTGTCTATCCCAATGACGACTATTCTGCTGAACACTACTGGCTGCTAAAGGACACACACAAGCGGATGTTGAATTGGGGTGTTCCCATACTAGATTGGTTGGCAGCCGTGGATAATGGTCAGGGACGCTGGAAAGAGGGGACATCCTTCGACCCGGCTCACCCCAACACCATCGGTCACAGCCTCATGCATCAGGCGATCGACCTGCACCTGTTCCAAATCAACAAAGACGAATTAGCAATAGAATTGCAACGCTTCTGGCAGCCCCATGAAGTCCCCATCTACCTTGACAATGCTGGCTTCTATGTCTGTGCATGTATACAAGAGAAGCGTTTGCGAATCAGGAATTCATCAAAATACACCTACACTATTGCTCCCCATTGGCAAGAACTGCAAACTGCACTGCAAAGTAAGGCAGGATTGATCCCAGGCATCTACATTGCAAAAAATGCCCAGAAAGGAACACTCCCCTTCTTTGCCGTGCAAGAGGATGGCGCGATGGCAACCACAGTACAAATACCCCCTAATGCTGACCTGGAATACAGTGCCGCCTTCAATCTATTTGCGCCGAACAACTCACAAGTTTTGTTCTATGATGGGCATCTGGGGATTTTGCAAAACGACGATCGCCACCTCTGGGTGATCAACGAATCAGACAACGAGTACAACATCCAGCCGATGTGGCAGGAGGTACGCAAGGCACTGAAAGCCATGCCATCAGGTGTCTATGAAGATCCCCTTCATCCCGATGCGCCTTTTCGCACCATGATGATTGGTAACGACGGGTTGGAAAGCCGAGTCAAAGCACCACCCAAGTCTGCCGTGCTTTTCCAATACAAGTGTAAATTATCAGATATCAGCCGTGTCGCTATTCTCCCCTTGGGCGATCGCTGTGCCGTCCGCATGATGCTGTATAAAATGGAATATGACGGTCCGGCTTTTCCCTTTGATCTAACACGCACCACCAATATTGCAGATGTTGCGGATGCGATCGCCAACGGTTTTTATGATATGTGGAATCCTGCCTTCCTGCACTACAGTCCCGATGCAGGCAGAATTTACCACAGCAAGTGGTCGGGTTTGTCTTTTGCCCATGAAGTGGAGGAGACAGACCACCCGACGGGTGATATGTCTCCCGTCCATGAACGGATGCGCGTTCGTTACACGGCACGCTCAGAAAGGTTTTGGTATGCACTGCGGCACTGCGACAAAGTGCTTTTCGTTCGCACAGGAATTAGCGATCGCGGTGGGGTGATTGACCTGGTTAACAAGCTGGAAAAACAATGCCAGGGCAAGCCATTTCAACTCCTGATCCTTTCTCCCCAAGCCAACCATGAGTTTTTAGACCTGCCCAATGTGCTGCATTACAATGTCGAGTTTAATCCCGATCGCATGTATGACGATTTGGGACACTGGATGTACTGCACAGAGGTGATGCAAGGAATTCTGGAATCTCTTGGGGTATCCAGCAAAAACCTTTTTTGGTGTCCACCCAAAATACCGAAGGGATGGGAAACTAGGTAGGGGCGATCATACGATGGCATCTTCTATCACGCGATTTGAGGTTGATCGGGAGTTGATTGCTTTACGACTTGAGGTTAATGTTAGGTGCTGGGGAGCGATCGCCTAACAGATAATTTTTAGCTAGTTGGGTATTGTGACTTGCTATGCAGACGACTGGGTTGTTTGAGTGGCTGTGAAATGATCTGCCGATTACTTGCAGCTTGCTTTTGTCGCAAATCATCACAAATTGCTTGTAAGTCGTAGTTGAAAGCCTTTGCATGTTCTTCTCGAATTCTATAAATCTCTTCAAGAATTTCATCTTTCCACATATCTACTCTCCCATTAATTCGTAGGGTGTACAAAGGGTTGGCAACTCGTATCCGGCATCAAGACTGATTTGGGCTAGCTTCTTCTGGATTTGAGCATTGGCAATATGCTTACAATTGGGATTAAGCTGTTGACTGAAAAAATGGGACTCAAGCCCCGTCATAAGCTTGACGGCTTTATGGTAAAATAGATATAGTCGCCATAGGGCATTAGGAGACTATAAACGAACGTCGAGGGATGATAAGACTATTTCGATAGCACAACCCAATGAAGCGTTAAGGAATCCTCGGACTTTAGGACGAGGAGGTATGTCAATTTCTTATGTTATCCGAAGAGATCACCTATCCAGTAAAACCTCTTCTGGTGTCCACTCAAAACACCGAAGGATGTCCCAAAAGGATGAGAAACAAAGGTAGGTAGGCTCACATCTTGCACAAGCGCCCTAGCGATTAGAAATCGCGGCTATACAAACGAAGTCCGCCTACGCGGACTAACGTAAAATCAAGGCTTTTCAACCTGCGAAGGCAGGTTTTGTCTGTGTAGCCGCGACTTCTAGTCGCCTGGTGCATATAAGTAGGGGCGATCGCTTTTCAACCACTCAAGCCCTTCGACTCACTGCGGGTTGGCAGTAAGTTGAAGTTTAATTAGTACAAATACTCAATAGCCCAATGGATGGCGGAAATCACCAACCACTTTATCAAGTTCAGTAGCGATCGCCAACAACTCCATCTCGCGCCATCGTTTGCCAACAATCTGCATCTTGATCGGTAAGCCATTGTGAGTTTGTCTAATAGGAATCACCACCGCAGGATGACCACTGAGATTAAATGGCATGGTGTAAGCTCCGTTTTGAGTTGTGTTTAGAAATCTGCGCCAAGTAAGCATCGAACACTTCGACAGCAGAGATTTGGCGATCGCGAATCATCTGAGCAAATTGATGAGCGGGTAGAAAAACTAAGTCACTCATAGGTTGATTTCACTCATTTGTCAGATTCTAAGGCTTGATCAAGTTAATTATATTTACTTAAGTTTTATGGTCGAAATAGCTCAACCACTGTCGGCTTAATCACTTTCCCCATCGCATTGCGCGGTAATTCTTCAACTGTCAAAATTCGGGTTGGGATCTTATAAACTGCCAATTGCTCTTTTGCCCAACTCCTAAAAGATTCTAATGTCAACTCGCGTTGCGGTTGCAATACTAAAGCAGCACAAACCCGCTCACCCCACTCTAAATCAGCAACCCCAACCACTGCACATTCCTGAATATCTGGATGCGATCGCAGCACTTCTTCAATTTCTAAAGCTGAAACTTTATACCCTCCCGTTTTGATGATATCCACACTCATTCGTCCGAGAATGCGGTAGTTGCCATTCTCAACTACGGCAGTATCTCCAGTACAGAACCAGCCATCTCTAAAAGCTTTTGCGGTTGCTTGGGGGTTTTGCCAATATTCCAGAAACACTCCAGGGCTTTTGACTTGGATTTCTCCTGGTGTCCCTGGTGGAACCAACTCCCCACCCTCATCCACTAACCTTACTTCCACTTGAGGCAAAGGCTGACCCACATATCCTGAGTACCGTTCACCGTGTAAAGGGTTTGATAGTGCCATACCAATTTCCGTCATGCCATAGCGCTCAAGCAGAAAATGACCACTAATACTCTGCCATTTTTGTAAAACTTGAACTGGTAAAGCTGCTGAACCAGAAACCATTAGACGCATTTTCGCACAGCCTGCGGTCATGCTTTTTTGGCGTTCCTTAGAGGCACTTTCCCAAGCAGAAATCAGCTTCACATAAATCGTCGGTACTGCCATAAATAAAGTTAAGTCACCATCACAAATTCGGTTCCAAACAGTTTCGGCATCGAACTTGGCTAACATGTGGCACTCCGCTCCAGCCCATAAAGCACAAGTCAGAACGTTGACAATTCCATGAATATGATGTAAGGGCAGTACATGCAAAATGCGATCGCGCAGCGTCTCCCCAGGAGAATCGCTAGATGTCCATTCCCAAGCGGTAATTAAGCTAGTCACTTGAGCTTGAATATTGTGATGGGTCGTAACCACACCCTTCGGTTTACCTGTTGTACCGCTCGTGTAGAGAATTAAAGCGCGTCTAGTGATATCTACCTCTGGGAGGGGACGAACATGATCTGGGAGCGTTTGGGAGGTGAGGATAAATCGCAAATTTTGTGCAGTAGCGATCGCTCGCAGTATACCCTCAAAATTGGGATGAGCAACAATAATCGATGCTCCAGAATTTGTAATCACATACTCCAATTCTGGTCGTGGGTGGGAAATACACATTGGTACCGCTATTCCACCAGCAAGCCAAATCCCCCACTGAGTAGCTACATACTCAAACCCAGACGGGATGAGAAAAGCAACTCGCTGCTCCTCTAAATCTTCTGCATCTTGAAGAAGACCTGTTGCTATTTGACTGGAAGTGTGCAGCAAATCCCCATAGGTAAATGCTCCATCAGTTGTCACAATTGCTATTTTCTCGTCATGTTTTTGAGCACGAGTAATCAAAGGGAGATTCACTTTTTTTACCAATTTATGCTTGATTCAGTCTAGTTACTGAAAGCATATAGCAATCTCAGGGATTTTTGGGTAGAGTCTCGCTTATCGGTAATTTTTAGAGGTGGATGCGATCGCGATGCAAAGTCATATTAGTCTCGAAGAAGAGTGCATTTTAACGTACTTAGTACAGCATTTCATAAGTTAATGACGAAAATTTATAACAAAAACTCTGTGTCACTTTGCGCTTACCTCCGCGCTCCTCTGCGTTAAAAAACGCGCTCGTACTTATGCAAAACTGTACTTCGGCTATTAGCCCGCAAGAAGATTGCAGGGTGGGAAAGCAACACAAAATCAAGACTTTATTCTGGCAAACCTTGAACTTGCATCAAATCCAATTTGCGTTCAAATATTTCATCAATCGGCAACATTTGACCATCAACAGTCATAAATTTATGGTCTTTTGTTGCTTGAATAATCGAACCATCTTCTAAGCAATACTCAAAAACTTCTTGCTGACCGCGATTATGCCATTGGGCAATTACTTGAGTATAAATCTTGCCATAACTATCAACACTGTACACACTGCATTCAATGCCTTTATCGACAATTTCCCCAATCGGTAAAAAGCCATATTCTACCGTTAAAACTTCACTATTATAACTTAAACAATATTCTGCAAACTTCAACATGTCGTTGAATAACTTTTCAGCAACTTGTTTGCTAACCCCATTTTTTGCCGAACCATCAATGAATTTTTCGCGTTGCTTTTCCATTTCCGCAACTTTCTTTTTACCCATTGCACGACGCATTAAATCGGCTTGCCCTAAAGTATATCCACCCATATCTTGAGCAATTTTCATAATTTGCTCTTGATAAACCATAATTCCATAGGTTTCATTCAATATGGGTTCTAAAATAGAGTGACCGTATTTAATTTCCTCACGTCCGTGTTTGCGGTTAATAAAATCAGGAATCAATCCTGCATCTAATGGTCCTGGTCGATAAAGTGCCAAAATCGAAGAAATATCTTCTATGTTGGAAGGCTTTAAATCTTTCACTATCTGACGCATTCCCGAAGATTCTAATTGAAAAATACCCTCTAACTCACCAGCTTCTAAAAGTTCATAAGTTTTTTTTACTTCATTTGGTAAGACGTTATGTTCACCTTTAGCTAAAATCTTTTGGGCTTTTCTTTCTTGACGGGTGATTTCATCAGGATCGATATGAATGTTTTTGTTTTGGGCAATTAAATCTAAAGTATTTTGAATTAATGTCAGATTTCGCAAACCGAGAAAATCCATCTTTAACAAACCCAAAGATTCCAAATCTTCCATAAAATATTGGGTAATCACAGAACCATCATTATTCTTTTGTAGCGGCACAATTTCATCGAGAGGATCGGCAGAAATTACCACCCCAGCAGCATGAACTCCAAAGGTTTTGTTAGTTCCTTCAATTCGCATCGCCATATCAATCCAATGACGAACGTGCGGTTCATTGTCATATTTTGCCTTAAAATCTGGCTCTGGAGTATCATTAGAAATCATCACCTTGAGTTTAGTTGGTTTACCCCGCACCACCGGAATTAACTTTGCCATTTTGTCTGATTCTCCATAAGGAATATCCAACACTCTGGCAACATCTTTCAACACAGCTTTAGAAGTAAGTCGGTTAAAAGTGATAATTTGAGCAACTCTATCTGTACCGTATTTCTCAGTTACGTATTCAATAACTTCTTCGCGCCTTTCTATGCAGAAATCTGTATCAATATCCGGCATTGATTTGCGTTCTGGGTTCAAAAAGCGCTCGAATAATAAACCGTGATGTACAGGGTCAATGTTGGTAATTCGCATTGCGTAAGCAACTAGAGAACCTGCGGCTGAACCTCTACCTGGACCGACGGGAATATTACGATCTATGGCGAATTTGATGTAATCCCACACCACTAAAAAGTAGGTGGAAAAACCCATTTTCTGAATCATTTTTAGTTCATATTCTAACCTTTCTTTATATTCTGAATCAACTTCGCTGCGAGATTTACGATTTAATCTTTCTAAAAGTCCTTGCCAAGCAACTTCTTCTGCGTAAGTGTCTGCGGTATGACCAGATGGAATGGGGGGGGTAGGAATGCGAGGCTCATCCATAATTTGGTAAGGCTCGACTTTATCTGCAACTTCTTCGGTAGTATTTATCGCTTCGGCAATGACATCATCTGGTAAATGGTCGCGAAATAGCTGACTCATTTCTTCAGCAGATTTCAGATATTCTGTGCCGCTATAACGCATCCGCTTATCTTCACTAATTAGCTTGCCAGTTTGAATACATAGCAAAGCGTCGTGGGCTTCTACGTCGAAGCATGAAATATAATGGGAATCATTAGTAGCTACTAATTTAATTCCTAATTCACGGGCAATTTTGACAATTTCAACGTTAACAATTCTGTCTTCTTGGGAACCGTGGTCTTGAATTTCTAAATAAAAATCATCACCAAATACTTCTTTATACCATTGAGCGACTTTACGTGCGGCATCGGGTCGATTGCTAAGAATTGCTTGGGGTATTTCTCCACCCAAACAGGCACTAGTAACAATTAAGCCTTCATGGTATTGTTTTAGTAAGTCTTTGTTAATGCAAGGACGAGCAACAATACCTTTGCCTTGCACACCTTTGAGGTGAGAAATTGTAGTTAATTTAACTAAATTTTTGTAACCTTTTGTATTTTTTGCTAAAACAATTTGATGATAACGGGGACGGCGTTCTTGTTTTTCGATATCGCCGTTAATGATATACATTTCGTTGCCAATAATTGGCTTAATATTTCTACTGCGGCAGGTTTTGATCAATTCGATCGCACCATACATGACGCCATGATCCGTGAGGGCGATCGCTTTCATACCGAGTGCAAGTGCTCGATCGATCAACTCCGGTAACTGACTGGCTCCATCAAGCAAACTGTAATCACTGTGAATGTGCAAAGGGACAAAAGACATATACTTTTCCTACCACCAACCAATATTTTTATCGGCATTCAGAATGAATACCCTTTTTAAACAAAATTTTGTCAAGCAACAAGCTCTAAGATTATCTTAGTTTTACCCGATCTGAATCCGGAATTTATAATGTCCAAAGTGATGTTTAAATAAATACATCACTAACTCAGCAACTAGCAATGAACGAAACAGAGAGCATTACTTCGCGTTCCCCCAAACCCCACCGTTGGTGGCAGCGTATCCCTCTCACATTGCAAATTATCATCGCTTTAGTGCTGGCAACCGGCTTAGGAATTGCTTTAGGTGCAGGCAACCCCGACGCAGCCAATAAAGACTTAATCAACAACTTAGCAATTCCGGCTGAATTGGTCCTCAAAGCACTCCGCGCCTTAGCTACACCGCTGATTCTCGTAGCAGTGTTGCATACCTTCATGACTACGAATATTCCCGGTACAGCCGGACGGAAATTAGCTGTATTACTTTTAACTAACACAACCGTAGCAATACTAATTGGGCTTTTAGTGGCAAACGTCTTGCGTCCCGGTACTTGGGGGCGTTTGGCGGCTCCAGAAGGTATAGAAGCAGCCAGTCAAAGTCTTGACCCTTGGAAACTACTAAAAGACGTTGTACCGGAAGCCATCCTCAAGCCGCTGGTTGATAATAACGTTATACAACTGATTGTAATTGCTTTGAGCTTTGGTATCGTTTTGCGGGCAATAAAATCAGAACAAATCGCTGAAGGAAAAAAAGGATACCAAGCGATCGAGGATTTAGTCGGGACTTTGTTTGAAGCAGTAATTCGCATCCTCAACTGGGTGATTGCCTTGGTACCTCTGGCAGTGTTTGGAATTGTGGCGAAAACTGTTGCCTTGCAGGGCTTTTCGCCATTTAAATCTTTGTTTGCCTTCATCGTGGCGGTGCTCCTGGCGCTAGCATTACAAGCTTGCTACTATCTCACTAGAGTCAAATTTGGTTCTTGGGTGAACCCGTTGAAGTTTTTAGCTGGGGGTGCTGATGCCTTTTTGACAGCTTTTTCCACTTCTTCTTCAACGGTAACAATGCCTATCACCTTTGAAATTCTACAGACAAAAATCGGTTTACGAGAATCTTCTGCTTCTTTAGGCGCGCTGGTTGGGGCAAACTTTAATAATGATGGTACTGCCCTTTACGAGGCAATGTCTGCATTGTTTATTTCCCAGGTGATTGGGCAGCATCTGAATTTGGGACAGCAGTTAATTGTAGTTCTAACGTCAATTTTTGCATCGGTGGGGGCAGCGGGTATTCCGAATGCGGGGTTGGTAACGATGACTCTGGTGTTTACTTCTGTTGGTTTGCCGACTCAGTATATCGCTTTGTTGGTTACGGTAGACTGGTTTTTGGATCGCTGCCGCACTGCGATTAATGTGATGGGAGACATGACTGTTAGTGCTTTGCTTGATGGCAAGAAGCCTCGTTCTCTCGACGAAACTTAGACGATTTGGGATTTTGCGTGACTGTCGGCAGAGACGTTCCGTCGGAACGTCTCTACGATAAATTACTGATTCCCAACTAATATTCAGCGATGCCAAAATCTCAAATCTAAAATTGGTAGGTGGCTATTTAATGCTGTTGCGGTCCTTTGGCATCACATTCTTTAGCCCAACACCTTTTAATAAGTTCTATTCGCCAGATGTTGGCAAAACGATGAGGATTTAATACCAACTTATTATCATAGCTAAACAGCGGCTGGTTGAGATATTGCCAGAGGGGAAATTTAATCTTTTTGTGTTCTGGGGTCATGGGAAAGGCAAAATATTATAAAAGCGTTGTGGTAGTAGTTGGCATTTACTATAAAAGATGCTGACTACAGAGATTCTAGTCAAACATTACACATTATCTATTCAATTGTCTTTGTGACAATTGCGGAATTTTGTCATATCGATTCAAGTATTTGAGTGTTTCTCGCTGAGAAAATATATAAAATTGATGGCAGTATACTGAAGAAGCAAGATATAAGATTTTTGCGGACTAATTGCCTGGGACTAAAAGCACCGCTGATGGTATTGATATCGCGCGGGCAAAACATTATTGTGGTTTTCAATTGGATGGAATACATCAAAGAATTAAGGAATTACACACAAACATATACAAATACTGATAAGGTGATACTTCATCCGGATAAGAGCCGATACAATAAACCGCCTTGGCTATTGTTTAGCCAAAGCGGTTATAATTAGCGATCGCCAATTAATCGTTTGTGAGAATTCGTGTTAAAATCGGCGCTGACTAGTAATGATTGCCGGATTTGCGATGGCGAACCGCAGTCACCGCATCAGGTTTGAGTAATTTGCGTAAGTTTCTGGCTGGTAGTATCTGTCAAATGTCAAAGTCCAAATCCCTCCCTCTCTCTTAATGATCAGTCTTTAACCGGACACGATATAATTCACTGCCACTTCCTCATAGTTATGAGCTAGTACCAGTGACTAGGTGCGCGATTGCGTGCACCTGGTCACCGCAACTCTTGTATTAAACCGATAAGCTTGTTACCCAACGCTTGACTGCTTCCCGTCCTTGGAGAATTTGGAAATACTCGAAGTGATCGCAATCTAATACTTCAATTGTCAGCTTTGGGTAGGCTTCGCCCCTGACACCGCGCATACTAGACAGCCCAATCACTACATCGTTTTTCTCCCCAAATAAGCTGTCTAGAGTTTGACCCAGCACTTTCTGTGCAAGCCGATTGAGAAGGTTGCTCTCCTCCTCACTCAACCGATTCTCTCCCGATAGCACTAAGTATGGGACATTTGACGGCTCTTTTAGAGCATTGAGCCGTTCTTGGATACTGGAGTTGACTGTCAGGTCTTTTAAGCCAACTCCTTGCTGGGAAAGCTGCTCTAACAACGAGTTGATAGCTCCCAATGGTGGAATAATTGAAGCACGATTGATCAGTACCGTGAGCAGGTAGACTAATCCCTGGTTGAGTGTAGCGAGTGTCGTACCACGATTGGGAGCACCCGCCATTACTAACCCATCAACAAACTCGTGTCCCCCAGAAAGTTCTACCATACAGCGAGAAACCAGACTACCCATACTGTGAGCATAAACGTGTACTGTAATCTGGTCGTCAGGACCGAAGCCACATTGCTGCTGTAAGGCTAGAGCTAGTTTAGCGCCATTCTCTTCGACGCTCGTGCCAAACGTCTCGTAGTCCCAAGTTAGTAGATGCTTGTAAGGGAAAACCTCATCGCGCAGGAAAGGAGCAAAGGTTTCGACCATCTGTCTAGTGTCTGCGGTGAATCCGTGGACAAAAAGAGCTACCGTATCACCTGGTTGGAACTGGTTTCGCTGAATATCGCGGTACTCAAAAAAGCCATCAACCAGTTCTGCACGCCGCAGACCTATCTGTGGGGTGTAGCGACCCATCTTTTTATAAACAAAGAGCTGGATGGTGCGCCCGATGCCGCGCTTAGTGGGAGTAACAGAAGGTGGTAGTTTTTCTACGTTCACAGTATTTGCACTGACTGCATAGCCGACTGGCAGGTAGTCTTCGCCATCGAAAGCTATGGGCAAAAGGTCTGCTACTTGCTCATTGGCAACGGTTGGCAATTCCAAGCGTAGCGGGTTCTCCCGTGTGATACTCTGGCGCGATGTCTCGTCCACATCAAAGGAGATGACAAGCGCTGAAGAGCCAAAACTGCTATCAATACTACGTGTTCCCGAACGTCCAATAGGTTGAAAAAGGTCTGGGAATCGGTCAAGACCAGGTGGTAGCTTTAAACTGGGGTTCCCAGATATACTCCGAGTGGCTTGACTCCAAGTGGTTACAGTAACTTCACCCTGAAAACCTTCAGGCTTAATTAGCGTAAGTTTATCGTTCAAGCTAATAGTTCCGGCTGGGGTATTCAGCGTTGTGGTTTGGAAACCACGCACGACAGTAACAAAAAGAGAAATTGTTGCCCAGTCTTCTAAGTCTTCTGTTTCATCAGAGCCAGCAAAGCGCTTGCCAGACAGAACACAATCTAACAGTCGTCCTAAAGCGGAAGAAGAAGCTGCTCTAGTTCTTTGAGGAGGTTGAACGTTGAGTTTTTCCTGCTCCAACCCCTTGAAATCAGTGGGGTTAGTTGTAACAATAACTTTCAAATAATCCCGGCAGGAATCCCATCCCACAGGCAAGGTGAAGTTTAACGGCTTTTTCCGGTTGTCGAGACCTATGATAAGCTTGCCACCATTCGGTTCAATGGCATCTTTTTGACCCAATTGTGGATACTTAAGTTTGATACTGTAATCAGGATTCAGAAGCAAAAGGTGAGCATAAATGTGTTTCGACGATTCGTTAATCACTTCTAGAACGTACCGATTGGAGTCCTTGCGTTCTGGGTCGAAGGTAAGGGTGATTTCCCCACCTGTGCCAACAGCGCCTGTGGGAAGTTCTTGCATATGAGAATTATCAGCACCCGTTACATCATAACGAAGTAGACGGAGTTTCACCTTGCCAACTAGCTCGGATTCTGGCTCTTCATTTACAAGATGCTGAAGAGTGCGGTAGCGAACAATACTTTCTAGGGAATGAAGTACGGCTATCTCATCACCGCCCCCATCTTTGATGTCTTCTGGAACGACTAGCTGTTCACCCGTGGTGTTGTAGATGTTCAACTTCCCATCAACAGCCTTAACTCGCAAATCAGCTACTTGATCGCGATTTTCTAGCACCTTCAAGTAAGGTGAACCGCTACCCAAATTTGCATCAAGGATTGCTTGCAAACGTGCGATCGCTTTCTGGTTTTCTTCTCCTGGATCTGCTTCTAGAGCTACTGTCTGGTGCAGTCCGGCATAAACTTGTTTGGTGATCAGACCACGGGCGAAAATGGGAATAGAAACAATAGGCGCACCCTCCTTGATGCTTGCTTTGGCTGTAGTCGCTGACACTGAGGTAACTTCAACTGTTGTCAGAACTGCTGGTAAATCCTTCTTAGTTTGCACTTGCGGTGGATAGAGAGCCAGTTCAGTGCCCTTACGCAACCCATGTATCAAACCAGCCTCCAGAGTAACTTCATTCCCCTCTACCTTCTGCACGGTAATGAAGGGATCTCGCTCGACCCGCACTCCTCCAAATATCACTCGGTTGCGATCGCCCTCACACTGGGGCATCTGTGAAGGGTATTCTGTATTCACCTTAACTGCTACCTGCTCGTAGAGTTCGGCATAGGTAGTGTTTGGGGTTATTTTGCCCAGAGCTTGCAAGGTGAAGTAGGTCAGCGCACCATGCCATACTCTGTTCCCTTCATCAGGGCTGAAATATTCGTTCGATAATTCGTGGTCGCGACAACCTGCTAGGAGGACGTGGGTGATACCTTCCGCAGCCCAGCCACTCGCACCCGTCCCTCGACGGGGTGCGCCTTCTAGGATGCCAGTATCCAAGTCAGGTGGTGGGATGCGATTGTCGGGTTCAACATTGCGGGTTTGAGCCAGATTTGGCTCGCGAGTCCCCGAACCGGAATGGCAACAGTCGAGAATTACAGTAATATTATTACCCTTGCGCTCTGCAAGTTTATCCAGCAAAGCAGCAAGGGTCTTATCAGGGATATCAAAAACCCCTGGAGTTCTACTGTCATGGGGAACGAGAGTTTCGTTTTGTCCGTCAGGCTCTTTCGGGTTTCGCATCTGAGAACCATGACCACTGTAATGAAAGAAAATTTGGCTTCCTGGCTGAATGTCTGGATTGTCAATGAAAAATTCCTTAAAGGTTTGAAGGATATTAGTGCGAGTCGCCTCTTGGTTAGTCAAGACACGGATCTGATTTTCGGGAACACCCAGTTGATTTATGAGGTAAATCCGCATTGCCTTAACATCATTGACGCAGCCACTAAGCTTTTGAAAATGCAGGTATTCATCAATGCCAATTAGTAGCGCCCATAAGGAAGAACCATTGGTGACATGAAGTTGTTGTGCAGTCATAATTTATCTCCTGAAATTCGCAAGTATTGGACGCTGATTTAAGTTCTTGAGTTTGACCAATCTACTTCCCAAAAGACATAGACATGAAAATGAACTATGCGCTGTCCACAACCCTTGTAGAGACGCGAAATTTCGCATCTCTACATTGTTTTCTGGAGATGTCTAAAGGATATGGGTGAGAGCATGTGCAACTTATGCAGCTTTTTGAAAGATAGATTGCGATGCTTCGCCAATGAGTGTAAATGCAGCCCAATCTATTGGGTTGGGATGTTTTTCCTTAATCGTTAGCATCGCTTGCCGCAGGGCTTGGGCTTTGTTATCGCCTCGTTGTAGATTTTGATAAAACTCAACCATGAAGGAGGCAGTGGGAGCATCTGGAACTGACCACAGTGATGCAATCACACTGGGAACGCCTCTAGAAATAAAAGAGCGAGATAACCCGATCACGCCATCCCCGGTTAATCGTCCCTGTCCAGTGTTACAAGCACTCAGAACAACTAACTCAGCTTTTAGCATCTTTAAATTCATGATTTCTGTAGCTGTAAGCCAACCATCATCTGTTCCTGACGGTGCTAAAGCGATCGCTCCTGGCACCTTTAATTCATCAGCGTCATCGAGTAACCCGTGAGTTGCTAGATGAATAATCCGTGCTGTAGGCATCCGCTCGACAATAGCAACCTTAGTGGCTTCTGAGCCTATAAATGCTTCGGTATTCAAGAGGGGAGCGATTTGTTTGGCTTCCTGTTCTGCACCTGGAAGAGGAATCAACTGATGAGATTTAAAAGGCGGCATGGTCGGATTGCCTACCACCAGTACATCCTGAAGCTCCATCTTTTGGACTCGTTGCTGGTGCTGGCGAGTTATTTCTAGAACTTGGATGGAAGGAGCGGTGAGGATGGTGTGCTGCGAAATCAGATATTTACCAGAAGCATCTTGGAGGGCTGGGAAGGGAACAAGAAATAAGCTGTTTTGGGGGATAAAAATGACCCGCTCATCTGCATCTTTTGGCAAAAACTCAGTAATAGGTTCGATCAGGATTTGATAAAGTTGTTGTAATTGTTTGTTGTTTCCTTGAATAATTTCGTTATCATTATCGTCCCCATCCGAGCCAACAAAACGCGTTCTTGTAGCACCAATCGATTGACGGGCGATCGCAACCAGATCTTCCAGAGATGTATTAAATTCCTGCAATAAAGGTTTGAGGTCAACTAGGCGAAAGGCAATTTCGACCGTAGGTTTGATAACCCAAATCAATAAAGTACTTGACCACAAAATTGAATATTCAACCAGTGTGGCATTTTGCTCTTTAGCGATTTGTTGAATCTGCTGGAGAGTGGGAGAAGTGATTTCTCTTTTTTCAGCTAATTGCCCCTCTAAGTCCTTGCTCAATAACTCTACGAGCGCCCTAGCTCGACCGCGTTCAGCAATTTCCAAAGCAGCCAAGGGTTTCTCCCGGTCAATGAGAGTAGCTTGCAGTAGCTGGTAAGTTCTGGCTTGCTGCTCAAAGATTGATACTTTAAAGTCATCACGGTCTTCCAATTTCCCCCGTACAGATTCCCAGAGGTTAATTCCCTCGCGCAGGTTGTGTTCTGCTTCCTCAATTTGACCTAAGTAGAGGAGAGCAAGTCCTATATCAGTTAGAGTACTCGCTTCCCCAGAATAGTTTCTGAGTTGCTTCATGATTTCCAAACTCTGCTTGAACTCATTCAGCGCTTCGGGATATTCGCCCCGTGCAAGATAAATGCTTCCCCGAAAGCCTATAGAGTTCCCTGTACCGATCTGATCCTTAAGTCTCAGCTTGATTTCCAAACTCTGTTTGTTGTAACTCAACGCCTGATCTAATTCCCCTCGGTTATAGTAAATCCCTGCCAGGGGTTGTAAAGCATTAGCCTTTTTCTGCAGAGCCATCTCCCGAAACCGATCATCATTTTTCTTTTTAGCAATGTCCAATATCTTCTCAGCAATATCCAAACTGTCTTGGTAATATTTTTCCGCCTCGGCTAATTCCCTCTTCCTTGTGTGATAACCTCCCAGACCCTGCAAACAGCTTATCTTGAGTTCGCCTCCAGCTTCAATATCTAATTCATTAGTGATGTTCAAACTCTGCTGGTAGTATTTTTTTGCTTCTGCTAATTGGTCTAACGCTTGGTAATCAGTACCTAGACAAAACAGAGCGCTAGCTTCTAAAAAGTCATTCTTCAAGTCACGAGCGATCGCCAAACGCTCCTCGTTTAACTTTATCGCCTCACCATAATTGCTCGTGTAATAATAAGAATCTTGCAAATGGTACAGAGCATCCACCTCTTTTTCGAGGTCGCCTGTTTCTTGGAAGATGACTTTAGCCGGCTCATAACACTTTATTGCCTCAGGGAAATTCCTCGACTCACCACCAGCCGAATAATGAGCTTTTCCTATACAGGTGAGAGCAACTGCCTCTCCGTGACGATAGCCTATCTCCTGAGCAATTCCCAAACTCCTTGTGCAGATATCTATAGCTTTGTCTTTGTCCCAGCTATAGGGAGGATTATAAGAGCGTCCTAAGGCATTGAGAATATCTACAAGTAGTTTCTTACCAGCTTCAATATCTATCTGTTCGGCGATCGCCAAACCCCGCTCGTAATTATTTCTTGCACTGTCTAAATTATTTCTTGCACTGTCTAAATTATTTCTTGCCATGTCTAAATGCCATAAGCCTTGATAATCAATTCCTAGATGGAACAGAGTTTCAGCCTGGAAAAAGGGCTTTTCAAAGCTTTGTGCGATCGCCAAAAGTCGCTTGCTTGACTCTATTGCCTTGGCATAGTTATGTGTATTACGGTAAAAGAAACGTATATAGCACAGAAGTATCATTTCTATCTGCTGATAGCTTCTTTCCTGGCAGATGGTCAAAAGCTGCTCGTAGTACTCTATCGCCTTGGAAAACTCCTGACTTCCAAAGTTACCATTTTTCAGAGTAACTAACAGATTAAAGACGACAATCTTTATTAAGCGCTCAAAGGTCTGTATGTCGTTTCTTGTTGCCAGATTTGTTGCATAATCTAGCATTGTTTGTACCAACCTAGCATCTATCAAGTTTTGGTTGGCTCTCAAAATAGCTGGTTCTTCACCATTCGCACAGTTTAGCAGCGCTTCAATCAGTTCTTTGTTGTCCATTGTTTTATTGCTCCTTAGTGTTGTAAACTCAGTTAATATTCCCTCTTGCATAAATACCAAAATGCCAGGTGGGACGGGTTGCAATTATCTGCTAAAATCCAACTTTAACTTGTGGAAAAAAACAGGTAGAATAAAACTGCTTCTTCAGGTAATCTATAACGCTAATGTAAATACCTCCTAGTTTTTTGATTATTTTTTGTGCAATCTGTACACACCTACAAATGCAGAAATGGTAATTTCGGAAAATATGTTATTTGAAAAGTAAATATAATTAATTGGCGTTTAGACTAGTAGTCTGTCAATTTGATTTTGAGGGATTGTTTGTACTATCCGAAACCTTGTAGAGACGCGAAATTTCGCTATCCGAAACCTTGTAGAGACGCGAAATACGAAGTCTCTACATCCTTCATTTTTATGTTGACAGACTACTAGTCAGGAGTGCAAAACTCCAAACCTTTACGGCAATTGATGTACATCAAATATAAGCGCACCCACCCAAAACTTGAGTAGGGTTTTCATAGTACCTTTGAACTAAAAATGCCCCCAGGGCAATTCCCGGACGCGATCTAGGGGAAAGTTGGGATTTTATCGTTGGGTTGGCTGGGGAATTATCGCTCAGAATTTAACTATTATTAGTCGAAAAAGTCTCGAAAATAAAATAAATTATCACGTTGTTGTTTGAAGTTTTTACTATCAAATAAAAATGAATTTAATCAAATATTAGACTATCAGAAATAGCGAGTAAAATCGTTATTTTTTTTTAGATTGATATAGTTGACACATACAACTATTGATTATTAACAAAATTTTATATCTCAATACGCGGGCGTGTTAAGGTTTTTGGTACTGATTTTAGACCTGTAGAGACGCGAAATTTCGCGTCTCTACACTCGTCCGATCGGGCTTAACACCAACGGTATTGTTTTATATCTGATTTATTCAACAGTTTCGCACTCCTAACTAGTCTAAACACCAAAAATTAATATGAAACGAAGTAATGGATAGCAATTTTGGTTTACTGAGTAGGGATAAGGGCAAAACCCTTGCCCTTTCTCCCAATAAGTGCAATCAGCGCATCCTAATAATGATTGCCCGATTTGCGATGGTGGACGGCAGTCACAGCATCAGGTTTGAGTAATTTTCCGTTGTCAACGGTGGCATAGACAACCCAGTGATCGCCACATTCCATGCGTTGGTTGACAGAACACTCAAGATATGCTGAGGCTTCGGCAAGGACTAAACAGCCATTTTCGGCAATTTCTGTAGAGAAGCCGGAAAATCGCTCTTCACCAGGGGCAAAAGATTTGCGGAAGTGCTTGACAAAATCTTGTTGATTGCCTTCAGCTAAGATGTTCAGGGCAAATTTACCCCCAGAATACATCAAAGATTCGATCGCTCGATCTTTGGCTATACCAACGGTGATTCCGGGTGGGTTAAAGGTGGCTTGGGAAACCCAAGCACCTAACATCGCTGTGGAGACTTCTCCTTGCTTTGCCGTCAGAACGCACAATGAACCGACAATTCGACCAACGGCTTGTTCCACAGGAGTTACAGCTTGTTGTGGCAAACGCAATTTTTTCGCCTTTTTCAAAGTTTGGGCAAAGTCTGTACCGGTTTCTTCACACTGCTTGAGAATGACATCAGAGGGTTTGAATTTGACACGCATCGTTTCAAACCCAAACCGATATCCAGCATCTCTGAGTTTGCCTTCTATTAAATCAAATGCTTCGCCACTCCAGCCATAGGAACCAAAGACACCGGCGAGTTTGGTATTGTCACCAACACCAAGGACAAGACCTAAAGCTGTTTGTACTGGGGTGGGTGCATGTCCACCAAGGGTGGGAGAACCGATGATAAAACCATCTGCCTTTTCCACAGCAGCGCGGATTTCATCAGGTTCGGCAAATTCGCAGTTGATTGATTGTACCGCAACTCCACCTTTAGTTAATCCCAGAGCGATCGCTTGGGCTAAAGTTGCTGTATTGCCATAAGCTGAAGCATACAATAAAGCAACTGTTATCTCACGACTCGTTTGAGAATGACTCCATTCTTCATAAGAATTGATCAACTCGACAACACCGTAACGCACCAAAGGTCCGTGACCGGTTGCGATCATTCTCACTTGCAGTTCTGATAGTTTCTCTAAAACTGCTTGGACGTGAGTTGCATGAGGCGCCATCAAACAGTCATAATAATACCGCTGGTCTTCTTTTAAAGCTTCGCGGTTTTCATCAAAAACTTGTTCCCCACAGATATGAGATGCAAATAACTTATCTGTGTAGAGAATTTGCGTTTGTTGGTCGTAGGTACAAAGACCGGCGGGCCATCTTGGACTCGGTGTAGGAACAAACTTTAAAATATGACCCTTACCTAAATCTAAAGTTTCTTTCCCGCGCATGACGATGATTTTTAAATCTCGGTCTGGGAAAGTAGTACGCAAATCTCCTGCTGCTGGTAAGGAGCAAACAAAAGTAATTTGCGGTGCAAGTTCTAGCAGCGCTTTGAAGGTAGCGATACGGTTAGGACTAAAGTGACCTAAAATTACATAATCCAACTTTTTAAAGTCGAAAGAATGCCGCAATCCTTCGATAAAAATATCAGTGAAGGTTTCCGCTGGTGGGTCAACAAGTGCAGTTTTATCACCTTCGATTAAATAGCAATTGGAAGTTGTACCTCTTTCCAATGCATACTCAATTTCAAACCGCAGACGCGACCAGCTACGCGCTCTCATTACTGTAGTGTTTGTGGCGATCGGTAAAACTTGAACGTCACGGGGTTTGGAATCGCTCATAGGTGTGGAGTGAAGGGTGAGATAGCGTTTGAGTGATGAAG
>NZ_JAOWRF010000235.1:0-4883 GCF_025753815.1 Plectonema radiosum NIES-515
GTGGGGGAAGCGTGGTGATGGGGAACAATTCTCATAAATCTTGACTCCAAACTCCAAACTCCTAACTCCTAACTCCTAACTCCTAACTCCTAACTCCTAACTCCTAACTCCAAACTCCTAACTCCTAACTCCTAACTCCTAACTCCTAACTCCTAACTCCCAACTCCCAACTCCTAACTCCCAACTGCCAACTCCCAACTGCCAACTCCCAACTCCCAACTCCCAACTCCTAACTCCTAACTCCTAACTCCTAACTCCAAACTCCTAACTCCAAACTCCTAACTCCAAACTCCTAACTTTTAAATTATCGTTCCATCAGGAATCACGGCATTTTTCAGCACAACGACGATACCGCTGCGGATGTAAAAGCCTTGACTTTCGCGTTCAGCTTCTTGCACGTTATCTTTATTGATAATTTGCACATCGGAGCCGATACCGGCGTTTTTGTCAATGATGGCGCGGCGAATTGTGGTGTTAGCACCGATACCCAAGGGAACTTCACCATTTTGGCTGTTTGTATGTCGTTCGGCGAATGCTTGATAGTAATCGGCTCCCATAATTAAAGTATCTTCGATTACGCAACCAGATTCAATACGCGATCGCACTCCCAACACTGAATGATCGATTCGGCAATTTTTCAGAATGCAACCTTCCCCGATCATTGATTGGGAAATCTGGCAATCTAAAAGTTTACTCGGAGGTAAGTAACGAGCGCGGGTATAAATTGGAGATTTTTCATCGTAGAAGCTAAAAGGTGGTAAAGGTTGCTGAGTCAGCGCCAAATTAGCATCATAAAATGATTCAATTGTTCCAATGTCTTCCCAGTAGCCATCAAATAAATAAGCTTGAACGTTGTGATCTTTAGCTGCATCTGGAATAATTTCTTTACCGAAATCAGTGCTTTCTAAAGATTCTTTCAACAACTTAATCAAAACATCTTTTTTAAAGACATAAATCCCCATTGAGGCGATGTATGGTTGATGTTGAGCTTGTTCTGGTGTCAAACCTAGTACAGTAGTATCAACACGCATGTTATATAAAGCATCGCCTTTGGGTTTTTCACTAAAGTCGATTACTCTACCAGACTGATCGATTTTCATCAAGCCAAAATCGGAAGCGCGGCGATCGTCCATCGGGATAACTGAGAGAGTAATATCAGCTCCTGTTTCTCGATGACGCTGCACAAACAGGCGATAATCCATACGGTAGAGGTGATCGCCTGATAGAATGATAAATTCCTCTGCGTCCCATTCTTGCAACATCCAAATATACTGACGCACGGCATCCGCTGTACCTTGGAACCAATTGGGATTTTCTGGCGTTTGCTGTGCAGCTAGCACTTCTACAAATCCTTCATTAAAACCAGAAAAGTTGTAAGTACGGGCAATGTGACGGTTTAAAGACGCTGAGTTGAATTGGGTCAGAACATAAATTTTGAATATTTCGGAATTTATGCAGTTACTGACAGGAATATCTATTAAGCGGTACTTTCCTGCCACGGGTACCGCTGGTTTAGCGCGTAATTTGGTAAGCGGATAAAGACGAGTACCCGCACCACCACCAAGAATGATTGCTAATACTTTTTTCACAAAATTTCTCCCAACTGCCTTTCAACTCTCACATACAGTTTAGGACTGTCTGAGACCGCTGGTAAGGGGGGATCGTATAAGTTTACGGGATGTTTTTAGTCATGAATGGGACAGGTTATTGCGGTGTCATCGATCGCGTGTATTAATTTGCGCTATTAAATTATAAAAGGCTCACACGTTTCATACCGTAGTGCTGATTCGCCAGATGCAATGTTTGTGACAGTTTCACATGCTCTACCCAAGGCAGATCGGACAATTGGGAAATAGCACTAGGAGATAGTGTTGCCGTGAATACTTCTTTGCCATTAGTAACTCCACTGACACCCAAATTTTCTAAAGCGGTAGTTTCGGCATTTGAAACTGGCTTGGTATGGATGAAAACCTGCAAGCTGTGTTCTTCTGTGTTTTCAACGTCTTTAAGTGCCATAGAGAGTGGGGCATCTAATTTCTGATAATTCATATTGCGACGACTCCCAAGTAAAATGGTAAAAAGGGTAGGTTTTTTCTAACCTATAGCCAAGCTACCAAATTTATCGCTCTTTAGCCCCTATCGTTATACAGACGTAATGTCATGCCTTCTACCTCTGATTACAGATTTAGCGTGTTGGGTCTACATACCCAATATTTTAGTTAGAGTCGGCAGATAAGTTTTGAGCGCTTTTGCTAGTTTACTGGCATCAGTCAGTCGCGTGGTGAGGTTTTGTTTGTGCTGCACCCAAACGAGCGATCGCTATCATCAAATTCCTTTCTTAATCGCATTTCAAGATTAAAGTGAAACATATTTTGGATCAAAATTTTCGTGAAATGGTATAAGCAACAAGGGCAGACTTTTTGCCTACCCTTGTACAGACCTGATTTCCTGTGCTTTGATCGTTAACTACAGATTTTTGGCATCAATCAATCCAAAGCCCCATTTACTATCAAAGGTTCCCGCTGCTTTTTTAGGGATGGAACTATGTTTACGTAACAATTCTTTAACACCCGCTGGATCAAGTTTGGGGTTACGTTGCAACAACAGTGCCACCAAACCAGTAACAAAAGGTGTTGCCATACTAGTGCCAGCGGAAACGACAAACTTAGAATTAATCATCGACGATCGCCCAAAACTTTGAGCAGTAGATGAAAGTGTAGAAACAATCATCGCTCCTGGTGCTGCGACATCTGGCTTTTGGGCGTCATTCCGCAGGGGACCTTCACTGCTAAAATCAGAAATATTATGCAATTCCAAGCCTATTTCTTGAGGTTTGGCATCAATATCTGTATATTTCACTTTAGTAGTGTAAGAAGCCACAGTAACCGCACTCTTGCAAGCTCCCGGCGAACCAATTTTCAGAGCATCTTGTATACTTTTACCTGTGAAAAATACTGCCGAATTGTCATCTAGCGTCCACACATCCAAACGTGTTTCACTCGAACCTGTGTTACGTATCCGCAATTGCCAAATACCGCCCATAACTGGCATTGTACCATTACCGCGAATTTGCACAAAGAAATTATGGTCGCCATTCATCGGATCGGGTCCTGGTGTGGCTATTTGCACCTGTGCATCTGCCAATTGGTAATCTTGGGTGGGATTGCCTTTGGTAATGATTTTTTGGAAGGGGGTAACAAAACCGTTGGGAGTCCGCACAGATATTTCTAACTGACCTTTGCCAGAATACCAACCATTTAACCAAGCAATGCCTACTTGGTTTTGAGGAACATTAAAGCGGATATTAGACATGCTACTGGTAGAGACTTTGGCTTGAGCATGAATGTTGTCGTTACCCTCATTACCTGCGGCACAGCAGACAATTCTTCCAGGACCAGTTTCCTTATCAATGATTTTTGATAAGGAATCGCTGCCATCATGAGCATCAGCGTGTCCGCCCAAGCTTAAATTTACTACTGCTGGGCGGTTCATTTCACCAGCAACGCGGAAAATGTAACGAACTGCATCGGCAATGTGAGCATCTTGTAAATCGCTTTTAACGATGACTAATTCTGCTTTTGGTGCGACACCGCTATAAGTGCTGTCAGCAGACGAGGCAATGCCGGCAACGTGGGTGCCGTGTCCTTCTATATCCTGAGAGATTGTCAGTTGGTCTTTGCTTAATTCTGCTCCGTAAGCTCCCTCTTTCACACCGGGACCTGGTAGAGTTTGATCCCAAATGCGTAAAATTCGACCTTTAAAGGCAGGGTGCTTCGGATCGATACCGGTATCTACAATGCCGATGACGACTTTTTCCCCTGTGAGTCCGGTTTTGTTCTGAAACTCTGACAAATGTACGTCTTTTTTCGCGACATCCATCCGCAGATGCATTTTGCGTGATGGCTTGATGCGATGGACAACAGCTTCTTCAGATAAAGGGTCTAAACTACTCAGGGGTAAATAAGCAGTCCGCACACTTCCGGTGTTTTGGTTGACTTCGATACCTTGTTGTAGAAGGTGTCTGAGGTCAGCGTCTTCGTCGCAGTAAATAAAAACGATGCTCTTGGTTTGCTGCATAGCGTTTCTGGGTGCCAAGATACCAAGCGATCGCGTCTGTGGAGTTAAAGCTTGCGCTCCGTAGCGTTGGTAATCTTCATACGCTAACAGCAGACCAGGTGAAAGTTTATCGTGTCTCATTTTTACCTCAAATTATGTTGAATTCCTGTAAGCAAAGTATTGATTTTAGCAGCATCAGCACCAAGCGCATTAATTCACACAAGCTGATTTTTGGCGCTTTAATTACGAAATTGCCACCATAGTCATCTATAATTTTTCTAGACAACATTCAAAAAGTTACAAGTTGCAAAACTTATAATTCTGCACCTCATAATTACTAGCTGCGAATACATACTGTGCTTCATCAATAATCTCTCCATTCAAGTGTTTTGGTGTGGCTTGGCTAAAATTTATCGGTTCTCCATCTGCCATAATTACCAAATTAAGCCACTAATAATTATAATCAGCAAAAAAATGCTCCTTATTGATTCACCCCCAGCATCACAGATTACGGAAAAACTTGAATCAAGAAAAATAAAAAATTATTAAGCAATAAAATACAAGAAATCTTAGTACAAATTAATACATTAGTTTGTGACAAGCAGGCAAAATTAAAGTGATATAATTTACGATGCTTTTTACGTAGGGTGCGTTAGGACGTTCCGCCTAACACACTCTACATCTAAACTTACGTATGTGCTAACTCCAAACTCCAAACTCCTAACCCCAAACTCCTAACCCCAAACTCCTAACCCCAAACTCCTAACCCCAAACCCCAAACTCCTAACCCCAAACCCCAAACCCCAAACTCCTAACTTCTAACTCCG
>NZ_JAOWRF010000235.1:4983-23099 GCF_025753815.1 Plectonema radiosum NIES-515
CTCCTCCGCTCCTCCGCTCCTCCGCTCCTCCGCTCCTCCGCTCCTCCGCTCCTCCGCTCCTCCGCTCCTCCGCTCCTCCGCTCCTCCGCTCCTCCGCTCCTCCGCTCCTCCGCTCCTCCGCTCCTCCGCTCCTCCCCAAGAATAATTTTCTATCAGAAGTGTGAGTCACAAATATGTGAGTATTTGTAACGATGTCTGTGAAGCCCTCTCTCAAAGAGTGTATTTGTTAGCGAATGTTAGCAAAAAAGTATCGGTATATAGAGTGATTCATGGATATACAAACACCAGACTGGGTTAAACATGCAGTTTTCTACCAAATCTTTCCAGATCGCTTTGCCAGAAGCAAACAGCCACGCAAACGGCTTTTGCATGAAGCACGTTGGGAAGATTGGGAAGCAATGCCTACACTCCAAGGTTACAAAGGCGGAGATTTATGGGGTATTCTAGAGCAGCTAGATTACATACAGGATTTGGGCATTAACGCTATTTACTTTACGCCCATATTTCAATCGGCTAGCAATCACCGCTATCATACCCACGATTATTATCAGGTAGATCCGATGCTGGGGGGCAATGCGGCTTTTAAGGAATTGCTAGACGCAGCGCACGATCGCAATATCAA
The DNA here is from genome assembly GCF_025753815.1 of Plectonema radiosum NIES-515. Classification (GTDB taxonomy): domain Bacteria; phylum Cyanobacteriota; class Cyanobacteriia; order Cyanobacteriales; family Nostocaceae; genus Hassallia; species Hassallia radiosum_A. The sequence continues at coordinate 5,606 of NZ_JAOWRF010000235.1, forward strand.
AGTTGTTTTGGATGGAGTTTTCAATCACTCCAGTCGCGGCTTTTTCTTTTTCCACGACGTTTTAGAAAATGGTCCTCATTCGCCTTGGGTAAATTGGTTTAAAATTGAAGGCTGGCCCCTTTCGTCTTATAACGGTGAGTATCCTGCTAACTATGAAGGTTGGGGTGGAAATCGAGCCTTGCCAGTATTTAACCACGATAACCCGGAGGTTCGCGAATATATCATGGAAATTGCCGAATATTGGATTAAATTCGGCATTGACGGATGGCGTTTAGATGTGCCCTTTGAAATAAAAACTCCTGGTTTTTGGCAAGAATTTCGCGATCGCGTCAAAGCGATCAATCCCGATGCATACATTGTCGGTGAAGTTTGGGGAGATTCTCGTGAGTGGTTGGATGGTACCCAATTCGACGGAGTGATGAATTACTTGTTCGCAGGACCCACCATCGCTTTTGCGGCGGGATCTCGTGTAGACTTAGAACAAGTGCAAAGTCGCGACTACAAACCCTATCCACCCTTATTTGCGGCTGAGTACGCTGAAAAAATCCAAGAACTACTGCAACTTTATCCTTGGGAAATTCAACTAACTCAACTAAATTTGCTCGCAAGTCACGATACGGCAAGATTGATGTCAATTGCTGGTGGTGATGTTGCGAGTGTAGATTTAGCAACTTTACTAGTATTAACCTTTCCCGGTGCGCCCAGCATTTACTATGGTGATGAAGTTGGTTTACCTGGTGCGATCGATCCCGACTCCCGTCGTGGTTTTCCTTTAGATGCGAACTGGAATCGAGAAATCCTCGATACTCACCGTCAGCTAATTGCTTTACGCCATTCTTACCCATGTTTGCGTACAGGGGATTATCGAGTCCTTTACGCTCAAGGAGCAGTTTACATCTTTGCGCGAATTTTGGGAACCGAGGAATTAATAATTGCAGTTAATGTTGGGACTGCGGAAGCACTCATCAACTTGGAATCTGTAAATCTCCAATCTCAACCCAACAAACTTCTATTTGGCACCGCTGAAGTTCAGTGGAGTAAACCTGTCGATAAGCAACTTTCTTTGACTCTTCCCCCACGCAGTAGCTGCATTTTGGGTGTAGGTTAAACAATAAATAAAGATGGTAGGCAATGCTTACCATCTTTATTAAGTAATATTAAAGTAGAGAGCAAGCGATCGCTTGTCCTGTGCTTTAATTAGACTTCTCCAAAAGTTAAATATGCGTTATCGAAAACCCCTTGTAGAGACGTAGCATTGCTAGGTCTCTACATTGTTTTTCACAATGCGACATCTCTACATTGTTTTTCACAATGCTACGTCTCTACATTGTTTTTCGCAATGCTACGTCTGTACATTGTTTTTCGCAATGCTACGTCTGTACATTGTTTTTCGCAATGCTACGTCTGTACATTGTTTTTCACAATGCTACGTCTCTACATTGTTTTTCACAATGCTACGTCTCTTCTTTTTCACGACGTTTGTCTATGACTTAGATATCTAGCCTAATGAACTACCTGCTTTTTTGAGTAGAGAACCTAACTCTTCAGCTTGTGCGTTACCAGCACCAGCAGATGAAGTCTTTTCACCAAGGCTGTTTAACAACTGACTTAATGAATCAGGAGTAGCAGTACCATTTACTAAAGCGACTTTGAGTTGACCTAAAGCGCTAGCAATTTCCGGTGCAGCATCCTTAAGTTGGTTTTCCCAGCTTTCGATATTGCTTACCGCAGCTTCAGCAGGAATAGAAGTTAAACCACCCTTTAAGGCTGAGATAGTTGCATTTAAATCGGCTGCCATGAGTAGATTCTCCATTCGTTAATTTACACTGTCTGCCTTGAAAAAATTGCATAGTATTCACAGCAGTGATTACCGCTTTTTGAGCTGCTTTAATGTCTTCATTAGGAAGATGCCATGTAATATTTACAAGGTTCATCCAAAGACCAAGCTTTATTAGCAGTATCTGCAATGCGAACTCATGAATTTTTATCACAAACTGTATTGATAATATTAATTTTTTTGAGCTAATTACATCTATCTTTAGGGTAAGTTATAGTATTGATCGATACAATTTAGTTTTGAATTTCCGCGAAAAAAGGCATAAACCCGGTTGATCCAAGAAACCGGATTTGACAGAGACGCTTACTACCTTAAGGAGCGTTTATTTATGCCCATCTACTTACGATAAAATTGGGATATCACACCAAGCCATGAGTAAACATTTTAGCAACCAGCAACCATAGCAGGCATTAACACTTGGTCAATCACATGAATTACCCCATTGTCGGTGAGGATGTCAGTTTTCAGGACATTGGCATCATTGACTTTGATTTTGCCGTCAGCAGACTCGATCGCCAAAACAGAACCCTCAACCGTCTCTGCTTCATCAATTTGGGCTAAGTCGTCAGACCTAACATCGCCAAAACTGACATGATATGCCACAATCTTTTTTAACTTGGGGATATCTTGCAGCAACGCTTCTATTGTTCCTTCGGGTAGCTTGGCAAAAGCTTCATCAGTCGGTGCAAAGACTGTATAGGAACCAGGAGTATTGAGAATTTCTTCATCGAGTTTGGTAGCTTTAACAGCCTTTAGCAGGGTGTTGAAGTTTCCGGCTTTGACAGCAGTTTCTACAAGGTTAGCCATGCGATCGCTTTAAAAAATTAATTTGCTCTTACAAGTTACTTATAAATTGACAATCATCCGATTAACCTCTATCAACAGAGCAGTATATCTATTAGTGCTGCTAAACTGGGGAAGACCCCAAGAAGATCCACCGACTATGCTAAAGCGTTCTAAATTCGAGACAACTCAGTCCCAAATTATGCACCGTTCTGAGGATCTGATTAGTGCAGCTTCAAATCGCTACCGCATCACGGTTCAGGTGGCAAATCGTGCCAAACGTCGTCGTTATGAAGACTTTGAAAATAATGAAGATGTGATCATGAAGCCAGTACTCCGGGCAATTATCGAGATGTCTGATGAACTTACTCAACCAGAAATTATTGGCGAATTATAAAGGGACTAGGACTGATTATGTACCCTTTATAAAAGGGTCGCGTAATTACCAGAAACTGAAATCCTCTATAATTACCGCTCTTTCTTTAATAAAAAACGGCTCTGCAAAGGTAGGATGAGCAAAAAATCATCATTCATTCAACCGTACCTGCAAGCACTCACTGCCTTAATGGTAGTGAGTTTGCTTGTTTTTAGTTCAGGGGTGGGCAAATTAATTCACACCAATTTTGGTATTGAACCCGCTATAGCCCAAAGAATTAGTCCGGGTGAAGTTTGGCAACAAGTTTATCAACAATTGCCCGACTTTCCACGAGAAAATAAATACATCGATAAAGAATCTGGCAAAGTTGCCGAAAACAATACCCTAGCAAGTCGCCTGCTCAGGTATCATGTTTATGTAAAAGAACGTGCGCCAAATTATCGATTAGATTGGAAGTTAACTTTGGCTGATTACCTGGGTGCAAATGAAGTTATGTATGTGACGACATATCCAGGTAATGATACTTTACGGCAAAATCCTTTAGAAGGCGACAAAGCCGCCATTTCCCGTCTTAACATTAGTCAGCGAAACGCCTTAGTGCAAATCTTAGTCAACATCTTTACCCCCAAGACTTAGGGAGTTGTTAGTGGTTAGTTGTTAGTGGTTAGTTGCTCTACTATCCACTATCAACTATCCAATAACCATTTACGACAATTATGCAACGTTTAGTTAAAAGTGGATCTGATTGGCGTATTGGCTGGAATCCTAACGCAGGTGAATTTAAAGGTTTAGTGGGTACAGATGATTGGGCAATCGAGTTAACCGAAGCCGAATTAAATGACTTTTGTCGGCTACTAGCGCAGCTAGCAGACACCATGAAGCAACTCAAAGACGAATTGATGGATGAAGAGAAAATTGCCTGCGAAGCCGAAAGCCATTTATTATGGATGGAAGTTGAAGGCTATCCCCACGCCTACAGCTTGCGCTTTATCCTCAATACAGGGCGTTGTGTAGAAGGTAAATGGAATGTTGACGCTGTTGCTGGCTTGCTCCAAGCCGCTGCAACCCTGAAAGTATTTTGAATCAATCAAAGTTATTGTTTTTATTTGAACTTATGCTAGTATAGTCAAGTTGACTGGATTGATTTTAGATTCAAAACTGGGAAAACCCAAAATCCAAAATCCAAAATCCAATTAACGGGGCGTAGCGCAGCTTGGTAGCGCGCCACTTTGGGGTAGTGGAGGTCTTGGGTTCAAATCCCAACGTTCCGATTTGTGAACTAAATAGTTACAAGTGTTACAGGTTCGTGCTTATAAAGTGCTAGCCTGTTTCAGTTTTTAGCTTATTCTCAAGCAGATTGATTAAACTCTGTACCAATTTCATACCAGATTAACACAGTAGTTATCCTTATAGATTTAAGGCTCAAAAGCTTACCCCTTGATGACGAAACCCCGGCATGAATTACGCAAAGAATTGCAAACTGCTTAAACCACAAGTGTTTTGGTTTACTGTTAGTGCCATTCTACACAGAGACTTTGATTGTTTTCGGAGATATCTAGTAAACAAAGTACGTTTCTCCTAGGTCGAAAGGGAGTATTCTCTGAAGGCACCTCCCCTGCGGGAACCGGACGTGCAGGTCTTTCGGTGCATCTGGCTCCCGACAACCTTTGTTTGCTCATGTTAAAGTTCACTTAACTGTCTTAACTGTCTTAACTGTCCTTGCATTCTCATTAAAATTATGAAAAGATGCAGATTCCAGACATATATTAGAGGCAACTTTCTAATAGAATTGAGACAAAAAGTAACCATGAAAAACACTCAAATGTATATACAGAGAGACTTTGACATCCTTTTGCCTAGTTTCTTGATATATCTGGGTTCCAAACCTTTTTGAGCTTTAGTGTATTTTGTTTGCCCTGTATGGGTTTGAGGCTTGTTTCTGCCTCCAAAATGTTTAAGTTCCGTTAGTTGGTTAAGGATAAAATTCCAGATTTTCTGTAATGTCAGGCATCCTCGTCAGTTGAGGTATCTATTAGTTTCACATTTTGATCGCACCAGAAATCTTGTGGTGTTACTTTTTTATGCAAACATTAATTATTGATAACTATGACTCTTATACCTTTAATCTGTACCAAATGATTGCAGAGGTAAATGGAAAACTGCCTCTAGTAATTCGTAACGATCAGATTAACTGGGATGAAATCAAAGAGATTGCATTTGACAATATTGTGATTTCTCCAGGTCCTGGTCGTCCAGAGAAGTCAGCAGATTTTGGAGTTTGCCGACAAATAATTGAGAATGCAAATATGCCCTTGCTGGGAGTTTGTCTGGGACATCAAGGACTTGGCTACTTACATGGTGGCAGGGTGATTCATGCTCCGGAAGTTAGACATGGTAGACTCAGTCAAATTTTTCACAACGGTTCTGAATTGTTTCAAGGCATTCCCAATCAGTTCTCAGTGGTGCGTTATCACTCTTTATTAGTAGCTGATGAACTACCTGAGTGTTTAGAAAAGATTGCTTGGACTGAAGCGGGACTGGTGATGGGATTGCGTCATCGCTATTTACCTTTTTGGGGTGTGCAGTTTCACCCAGAGTCTATCTGTACAGAATATGGGCAAAAATTGCTCGAAAACTTTAGAGATATGACGCTACGATTTACGAATAAACTGTCAAGAAGTTCAACAAAGCGGTATTTTACAGGATATGGATCTGTTAGTTCTGCTATAAATCATCCTGAACAAAAAGAGTCCGAAAAGTTTGAACTGTACACGCGCAAATTAGATATCTGCCCAGATACAGAGCAAATATTTGTACAGATGTTTCGGGATGCACCAAATGCCTTTTGGTTAGATAGTAGCCGTGTGGAACCTGGTTTATCTCGCTTTTCGTTTATGGGCGATGGGAGTGGGGAAAACAGTCTATTGGTACGCTATTATATCCAAAGGCAAGAACTCACGATCGCACAATCAGATACCGTGATCCGTCGCAGTGAAAATATTTTTGAGTATCTAAAGCGGGAAATAGACTATCGGCGTTGTCAATCGGATGAACTACCTTTTGATTTTAACTGTGGGTTTGTTGGCTATTTTGGTTATGAACTCAAGGCAGAGTGTGGAGGGCAATTAGTACATTCTTCTCCCTTACCCGATGCTATTTTTTTACTTGCCGATCGCATGATTGCGATGGATCATCAAGAACAGTGTCTTTATTTGCTGCAACTAGTCAAAAAAGGACAAACACAAGAGGTAGAAACTTGGTTTGATAGTATCCAACAACAACTCGAAACCCTTGCTCCTCTGCCAAAAATTGTACCTCAGGGAAATCAAGAGCCAATTAAGTTCCATTTGCATCGCACTCACCAGACTTACATCCAAGATATTCATCAATGCTTGAAGGAAATTCACGAAGGAGAAACCTATCAAGTTTGCCTGACGAATCAGCTTCACACCGATGCGACTCCCGATCCATTGACGTTTTATCGCACATTACGTCAAATTAATCCTGCTCCCTACTCTGCATTTTTGCGCTTTGGTGAGATTGCGATCGCTTGCTCATCTCCAGAACGGTTTCTCAAGATTGATCGAAAAAAATGGGTAGAAACTAAGCCCATAAAAGGAACCCTGCCGCGAGGAAAAACCCCAGAAGAAGATTTTGTCCTACGGGAACAGTTACGCAACAGCGAAAAAGACCGGGCTGAAAATCTCATGATTGTGGATTTGTTACGCAATGATTTGGGACGAGTCTGTGAAGTTGGTAGTGTCCATGTACCAAAATTAATGGATGTAGAAACCTATGCAACAGTACATCAATTGGTGACAACGGTACGGGGACAGTTGCGAGCAGACTTACAAGCGGTGGATTGCATTCAGTCCTCATTTCCAGGAGGATCGATGACCGGCGCCCCCAAAATCCGTACTATGCAAATAATTGATCGCTTAGAACAAGAGGCTCGAGGAGTGTATTCTGGAGCGATCGGCTTTTTGGGCTTGAATGGTTCGGCTGATTTGAATATTGTGATTCGGACTGCTGTTTTGACTCCTCATCAAACCTCCATTGGTATCGGTGGGGGAGTTATAGCGCTTTCTAATCCTGAGATGGAGTTTCAGGAAACGCTACTCAAAGCGAAAGCTTTAATCCAAACTATGGTACTGACGATGCAGGGTACGTTTGAGCCAGATATGTATTCCATTGTAGGATTAGAAACAACAACTGCTGATAATTATGAAAAATTAACTGCGTCAATCATGAGCTAAAAAGAGGATGGAAATGTGTTTGATGTATTAAGGTAAAAATCAGCCATTAATCAACTCGAACAGTTTAGAAAAGAAATCGATGCCTTAGACGAACAAATTATTGAAGCGTTAAGTAAACGCTTTCAAGTTTGTAGAGAAGTTGCTCATTTCAAAAAAACCGAAAAAATTCCGATGATGCAACCTGGACGAGTAGAAGAAGTGAAAAAGCGTCGTCAGGATTTAGGATTTCAGAAGAGAATCAGTAAAGATTTTATGCTTGATTTGTACGACTTAATTATTCAGGAAAGTTGTAGAATAGAAGATGAAATCATTGAAGAAAATTAAGTAGTCAGCTTGCCAAAAAAACTCAAAAATAAATAATAGAAAGGACAATCCCTAATGATTCTTGATGCTAGAGTATCCAGTTTTTCAGAGGAAAAGGCTGTAGCTGCGGAAAAAGTTTTACTTGATCGATTTGAGACTTACTATACAGCGATCGCCCTTTGGTTTTTTAGTGGTGTTTTGTCTGATTTTACACCAAACAAAATTCTGGATGTAGGTTGTGGAACGGGACATTTACTTAATTTTTGCAGCCAGAAACTGAGTGACCCCACGGCATCTTTTTATGGTGTTGACCTTGACGAATATCTGATAAAGAATGCTGTTAGCCGTTTTCCAGACTTCCATATTCAGATGGCTGATGCCAGCCAATTACCCTATCCTTCAGACACGTTTGATTTAGTCTATGTTTCTACTGTTCTGGCTCATGTGCCGAACTCTCTAGATATCTTGAAAGAAATGGTGAGAGTGACAAAGCCTGGAGGAAAGGTCGCTGTCATGGATCAGGATTTTGAAACTGCTGTGCTATATCCGGGTGAAAAACAACTCACTAGAAAGGTTCTCAATGCGGCAGCTGATTATTGGAGTGATGGATGGATTGGACGCAAGTTGCCCAGTATGTTTAAGAAACTAGGTTTAACAAATATTCAAGTTGATGCTTCTGTCCGTATTGATCGCAACTTTGATCGTTCATTTTTTGAACGGATTCGCAATTGGATTGTTGCAGAAGGATTTCCTGTGGATCAAGCAGATGCTTGGTTAGAATTTCTTACTAACCAAGTCAAGGAAGATGAATTCTTATTTACTAGGAATTTTTATGCTGTTACAGGAATTAAATAATTGAGAATAAGGTGAAGTATTGCTGAATTTAGGGGCAAAATTCTCCAATTAAATAGTATACCAGTTGTGTAAATATTAATTGAATTGAAGGGTTAATTAATGTGAATACTATTTACTTTGATTCGTTGAGTAACGACACAGTAAGGCGACAGCAAATCTACAATGGACAATTGTTTGTCTTCTCCCCACGCTCCAGTACCATTGATCTGAGCCAATTTGTGCGGAATTTGGTTGAGAAAGGATTTGGTTCACTCGATCCCACAAAAGCGGAGTATAGCCTACCTGTAGACGAGTTTCTGGCGATTGAGTCTGACTTTAAGCAAACACTGATGAATCATCCTCACACCAAGCAGATGATTCAAGCAGTCCTGAAGGAATTTGAATGTGATTTAAGCAAAACCTATTTTGATTTACCTCAGTTACGGATGGCACCCACTAGAGGTTATCTTCCTAATGCTGAAGGTCTTTTCCATGATCCTCACCGTGACACTTGGTATGCAGCCCCTATGTGCTTGCTTAACTGGTGGATTCCTATCTATGATTTGGAGTCTGAGCGTACTGTTGCATTTCACCCCCGCTACTGGAATCAGCCCGTCAATAATGATTCTAGTGGGTTTGAGAAGGACTATAAAACGAACTTCCGCGAAGCTGAATTTCCGCATCCAGAAAAACAGATCGAAATTGAGCCGGAAATTCGGATCGTCTGTCCAGCAGGGGGATTGATTCTCTTTTCAGGGGCGCAGATGCACTCTGCTGTTCCCAATACATCAGGGTCAACACGCTTAAGTCTTGACTTCAGAACTGTGCATTACGATGACATTGTAACAAACAGTGGTGCAACCAATATCGATTCTTATTCAACAGTTGCCTTATTGACAGATTTCATGCGAGGTACAGACCTGGCAAAGTTTCCGGAAGACGTGATTGCAACTCATCAGAAAAATTCGGTTATGGAAAATAAGCGATTGCTAAAGCGTAAATGAATTCGACAAAAACCGATACACTCTTTGTCTCTATAGAGGATTTCGTCCCTCAGTTCTATTGGTTGTCAATTATCAATATCCTCTCCAACCTGATTATCCCATTGGTGGGTTTAGTTGATGCAGTCCTCTTGGGTCATTTGGCAGACATCGAAGATTTAGCTGGTGTCCTTCTGGCAACAATTTTGTTTGAATATATTTACCAATTGTTCCCTTGTTTACGGTCTGCAACCAATGCTATGACAGCTCAAGCAGTGGGAGAGGATGACTCAGAGGCGATCGCTCTCACCCTATATAGAAATGGTATAGTTGCTCTGAGTATTGGAGTTCTAATTGTAGTCTTGCAATTTCCTCTACAAATAGTTGGGTTTGCGCTTCTAAATCCGGCTCCTGGAGTGAAAGATGCAGCAATTGCTTACTTTAATACTCGTATCTGGGGCGCACCAGCAATTGCCCTAAACTATGTCCTGATTGGTTGGTTTTTGGGGCAGCAAAAGAATTCTACTAACTTATTTCTGTCTTGCGTAGTCAACGGCATTAATATTTTACTAGCGTACTTATTTATTGTTCAATTAGGTTTGGAAAGCGCAGGTGCTGGAATAGCCGCCGCAATTAGTCAGTATTTAGCATTGATAATTGGGCTGATAATTGTGCTTGTGGAAATTCCTAGTAAAACTCTATCATCAACAATTTCTCAGATATGGAATTGGGCAGCATTTAAGGCGACTTTCACCTTTATTGGAAATTTATTGATTCGATATCTGTCGTTTTTTTCGACTTTACTGATTTTCACCAATCTAAGTTCAGCTCTTGGGGTAGCTATCCTGATACAAAACGGGCTGCTATTGAAGATTATTGACACTAGCATTTATATCATCCAAGGAGTTGGATATGCTACTTCCAGCTTTGCTGGAATCTTTAAAGGTGAAGGTAACTATCAGCTAATGAAATCTTTGATTCGATTCTCAATTGGAACCAGCTTACTTTTGTCGTCCATTTTAGCGTTTACTCTTGTCTGCTTTCCTAAATTTATATTTGGATTATTTACCAATAATCTTGAAGTTGTTAATGATATTCAAAGTTATGTCATCTGGCTAATTCCGATATTAGGAACACTGGCTGTTTCTTTTGTTTTAGAAGGATATTTTATTGGTCTAATAGAAGGAAAATTATTGCGTAATACGGCTTTAATCGCCTTTGGTCTAGGATTTACCCCGATGGCTTTTGTTGCTTGGTACACCCATAGTAATCATATTCTGTGGTTATCTCTATGGTTGTATTTTGTAGTAATCATCATCGTGTTAAGCACACAAGTATCAAAAACACTTAAATCTTCTCTTGATAGTAATACCAATTCTGTATGAAGATATAAAGCTAAGGAAACATTAACCATATTAACTATGTAAAGGCTTGCATTTTCACAAGGGAAAATTATAATGATGCTAGCTTACTCCAAAGCCAAGCAAATAGGTTTTATCAAGTAGCAGAGAACTTGGGTATAGCGATCGCACCCTGTGCCCGATAATGTTGAGATAATTATCTGCGTCTATCTGCGTTTATCTGCGGTTTATAATCCATGCATATGACATCCGCACCCCAACTGCTAACCGATCCGTTTCTGCAACTACCCACAGAAACTTCAATACGAGTTGTTTGGTTTACCGAGTTTGTCGGTTCTCAACACACAGTCACTTATGGCGAAAATCTCGATAAAATAGCCGTTGCTACTACAATTAAACTAAGTCGCACACGAGAAGACCAAAACTCCCAAGTAGCAAATCAAACACAATATCAACAACCAGTCAAACGCGATATTTCGCGACACGAAGCTGAGGTTACTGGTTTAACTTTTGGTGTGCGGGTGAACTATTGCGTCACGAGTGTGCGAGAAGATGGTGAGAGTGTTAGCAGCGATATCTTTACCCTTGCACCTTCACCAAAACCAGGTACACCGCTGAAAATTTTACTTACTTCTGACCATCAAATCAAGCCGATGGTAGCAGCAAATCTGCAATCATGTGTGGAGACTGTTGGACGAGTCGATGCAGTTTGGTTTGCGGGTGATTTGGTGAATGTGAGCGATCGCGCTAGTGAATGGTTTGATGATAATCGTGGTGGTGCTTTCTTTCCGTGTTTGCAAGGTCGCGCCAATTATAAAATAGATAATACATCTTACACTGGCGGGCAAATAATTCAACATGCACCAATGTTTACTTGCATTGGCAATCATGAAATTATGGGACGTGCCAGAACAGAAAGTTTAAACGATGAGTTTGATGATACGATTCCTCGTACAGTTGCTCAAAAGTTGTATGGGGAAAAATCCCTGAAAGATAATTCTTTTAACACCGATACTTACGAAGAAATTTTCACCCTACCGCAAAGTATAGAAGGTGGTAAAACTTATTATGCGACTAGCTTTGGTGACGTGCGTCTGGTAGTACTTTATGCGACAAATATGTGGCGAACTCCTAATATGGATGCAGACGCAAAAGGTCGATATCGTGAACGGAAAGTTGATTTTCAAACAAGTGAAAATTGGGGTTACGGACAGCACATTTATGAGGCAATTAATAAAGGTAGCAAACAATATAATTGGCTAGCAGAAGAACTTAATAGCTTAGAGTTTAAACAAGCAAAATACAAAGTTATCATGCTCCATCATCCCCCTCATTCTTTGGGTGGTAATATTGTCCCAGCTTATACCGATCCAGTGCAGATAATTGAACGAGAAGATGGTAATATTACAGCAGTGCGTTACGAATATCCCAAAAATGCAGATTATATTATTCGGGATATTATACCGTTACTAGAAGCGGCTGAAGTGCAACTTGTATTTTATGGGCATTCGCATTTGTGGAATCGCTTTGTTAGCAAATCGGGAATGCACTTTTTGGAAACATCTAATGTTGGTAATTCTTACGGTGCTAATTGGGGTGAAAACAAGCGAGAAGTGCCAATTGGGTATCAAGAAGATTATGCAAAAATTGGCGATCCAAATGATTTCGAGCCAATTATACCATCAATTGCCCCACTGTTAGATGAAGATGGTAAACCTTTACCTTATATTGCTAATAATGACATCACTGTTTTTAGCATCTTCGACACAGAAATCGGTACAATTAGCAGCTATTGCTTTGATACTCGCAAACCAGATTCAGAAGTAGTTAAATTTGATGAGTTTCAGTTGAAATAGTTGCTTATTTAGTCTAAGTCAATGCCAAGAGATTTCAATCTTTCCGCTAATTGTTCAGGGCATTGTCGTTCTTGTTGTAACTGTAATGCAGCTTCTTCGGGTGTTAGCACTAAAGTGCAAAAAGAAGGGTGTGCGGAACTCCGGGGGTGAGGTTTTATGTAGCTCACTCAACCCTTGACCGCTATATTTCCCTATCAAGTGATGCAATTTTGTAGTTATACCATTAGACATCTCCGGAAAAGAATGTAGAGACGTTGCATGTGCTACGTCTAATCAAGGATTTCGGACAACGCATAGTTCATTTTTGGAGATGTCTATTAGACACGCGAAAGTGGAAATAGGGATAAACCCCGTGTTTAAAGACGGGGGAGAGCGTTGTTATGCGTTACCTGAAACCCTTGTAGAAACGCGATAAATCGTCCTCTCTGCATCTTTTCCGTAGATGAGTGCATACATAATCAAGATTTGCAAAGAGAAGACCTTAATTTATCCCAAAAATTCCCCATTTTTGAGATAAACTAATCGCATAATCTGAAGAGTAGAACTAGTGGAAATATGGCAAATACAATTGGACGATTACTCCCGTTGAGTTTTATCAGTTTCTGTTTTTGTGTAGGCATTAGTATGGGAATATTCATCCGCTTTGGGCAAGTGCAGCGATCGCAAGCTGCAACAACAGAGCAAGCGATACCTCTTTTACCAGGATATGAACCGGAATACACACCACTGCCAGGTTTTGAGGAGCCAAAATCTGACTACATAACGATTCAAGCTGTGGGGGATGTGATTCCTGGTACTAATTACCCTAATAACAGACTTCCACGCGATCGCAATCAGCTAATACCAAAGTCGGTGCGAGCATACTTAGAAAGAGCCGATTTATTATTTGGCAATTTGGAAACTAGTTTAACTACCTATCCCTATTCTTCCAAAGATATCAATCAAGGACAAACTTTTGCTTTTCGTTCCCCACCAGCATATGCACAGTTGTTTGCTGATGTTGGGTTTGATGTTTTCAATATGGCAAACAATCATGCATTAGACTTTGGCAAGGTAGGATTTCGAGATACAGTTAACAATCTTGCCGCAGTTGGCATTGAAACATTAGGTCATAAAAATCAAATTCTTTATAAACAAGTTCGTAATGTCCCGGTAGCGATGATTGGATTTACTACTTATGACATTTATAACTCAGTGCACAATTTAGAAGCAGCTAAAGCTCTCGTTCAAGAAGCTAGAACAAATGCCAATCTGGTAATTATTTCCATGCAGGCAGGAGCGGAAGGAACGGGGGCAATGCATGTTAAAAATCAGACAGAATATTTCTATGGAGAAGACCGAGGAAATTCAATGAAATTTGCTCGGACAATGATTGATGCCGGTGCAGATTTAGTTATAGGACATGGACCTCACGTTCCTAGAGCAATGGAAATCTATAAAGGAAAACTTATCGCTTATTCATTAGGAAATTTTCTCGGATACCGGACTTTATCAACAGAAGCCGAAACTGGTTATTCAATGATTTTAGAAGTGAAAATGAACCCTGATGGAGAATTAGTAGGAAGTAAAATTATCCCGGTTCGGATGAATAAACAGGGAATTCCGCACATAGATCAGCGTTTTACAACTGTCAGTCTTTTACGTTATTTGATTAAGAATGATTTTCCTGATCAGCCCATAAAGATTAATAAGAAAGGAGAAATTGTCTTGGCTAATATCAAATAATAGTGCAGTTTTACTGCTCTTGCACGAATTCCAGGGGAAAAGAGAATGATTTGTATCACATAGAGCAGATTTCACTCCTAAGTTCGTACATATATATAAAACCCCTCTCCATGATTAGACGATTCTGTGCTACGTCTAATCATGTATTCGATTCAAGCGATAGGGTACTGTATTAGCTGGAAATTATATCACATGACCCATCAACCAATCCAACGCGGCTTCTACATTTGCAACTCGATCACCCTCTGGAATTGCCGGACGCTGTACCATCACCACAGGGATATTTAACTCTCGTGCAGCAATAATTTTGGCGTAAGTTGCATCACCACCGCTATTCTTACTTACAACAGTGTCGATCGCGTGGTGAATCAACAGTTGTCGTTCGTCTGCTAGTATGAAAGGTCCCCGGTCGTATAACAGTAAACCTTTTGGCACCAAAGTATTCAATTGTGGTGGGTCAATCATCCGCATGAGAAACCAGATATCTTGAAGGTGGGCAAAAGCCGCAAGTTCTTGTCTGCCAATTGTGAGAAAAACTCGCTTTGTGCGATCGCTTAACTTCTGGGCAGCAGTTTCAATGCTTTCAACTTCTATCCAATTGTCCCCCATAACTCGCTCCCACATCGGTCGCACCAACATCAATGCGGGAATGTTTACCTCAGCCGCAGATGCAGCGGCATTCACCGATATTTGGGCTGCAAAGGGATGGGTAGCATCAACGAGCAAATCAATTGCTTCATCACGCAGATATGCAGTTAATCCGGCTACACCACCAAACCCACCAATCCGTGTATTAAGAGCCAAATTTTTTGGTTGACGAGTGCGACCAGCAAGGGACACCATCACCTCAATTCCTGGAAGATTTGCCGCTTTCGCCGCTAATTCAGCTGCATCACCCGTTCCACCCAGAATTAATACCCGCTTCATATTTTACATCAGGTCTCTGCTTATTAACAGCAATTTTCATCTATTTAGACCAATACGGTTCAGTTAAGGATTTTTGGTACTGATTTTTGACCTGTAGAGACGCGAAATTTCGCGTCTCTACACTCGGATTTTAGGCTTAACTGAACCGTATTGCTATTTAGACCACATTTTTTTTCCTTTATTTCTTCCTTGACGACAGCACTTGCGACAACGGGGTGGCACGTTTTGGGGGGAGGGGGAGGAAAGCGAAGAAGTGGAAAAATACGCAACTGTCCCCATCTCTACAATAGACATAGACGTGAAAATGAATGTAGAGACGTAGCAGTGCTACGTCTAATCAAGGGTTTTGGGCAACGCATAGTTCATTTCTGGAGATGTCTAATAGACATAGACGTGAAAATGAATGTAGAGACGTTGCATGTGCTACGTCTAATCAAGGGTTTTGGATAACGCATATTTAATTTTTGGAGATGTCTAATACAATATGTGTCCTAACTTGGGATATAATAGGCATCTCCAGAAAAGACGTTCCGCCGGAACGTCTCTTGGGGTTCGGGCAACGCATAGTTCATTTTCAAATAGGTTGTCTAATATCTGGAATTAATTTTTAGCTAAAAACATAATAATAAGCGCTTACCTAACTACGGGCAAGCGCTACAGCTTTAATTAAATTCAGGGATAAATATAGTTCGAGTTCCCCGAAGTATATTATTATTTGATGGCAATTGAACTGATTACACAGCACTACTGCGGTTGATTAAATTCCACAAGAAGACTGCGACCATTGCACCAAGAACTGCGACTAAAATACCAGGTATGCTGAAAGTAGGAGCTGCTAGGGCAAGAGTTCCTGTACTAAAGAATACGCCCAAACTACCGCCAACAAAAGCACCGATGATTCCTAATAAAATGGTTCCTAAAATTCCGCCACCTTGATGACCTGGGTAGATAGCCTTCGCAATTGCCCCAGCAATTAGACCTAAAACAATCCAAGCAACAATATTCATGTTCCGTTAATTTGGTGAAGGTTTTTTCTCACAAATACACAATAACAATTTAAACCCGTGCATCCAATATACCAACAGAACTAATTATTATTAGCCTCAAGGAATAGTTTAATTGTTATTATTTCTTTTGACATACGCCTCAATACGTATAACTAATAAATTAAAAAAAGCTTCTAGTCGGTCTAAAACTAGAAGCATATAAGATTATTGCTTGGTAATTATTGCAGTATATGCATTTCTAATTACTTCTTTCCTCTACTGTAAGAGTTAGGTGTTGTGAATATAAAGTAGGACTTATATTCGCTCTGTTAACACCAAGTTTGCACCACACGACCTGTTAACTGTTGTCCCAACCAAGGAGTATTACTAGATAAAGTGTAGAGATTTTCGCGATTAACTTTCCAGCTTTCTTGGGGGTTAAATAAAGTTAATTCTGCTTTTTCACTTTTGACGATCGCACTCATTTTCTGTCCTAAACACTCTGCTGGACGATTACTTAAAGCTTTCCATAATTCCAAAGCTGTAAATTCACCGCTTTCTACCAAATAATGCCACAGTAGGGGTAATGCTAACTCTAAACCAATTGCCCCTGGTAAAGCTTCCGCAAACGCTTGCACTTTTTCTTCGTAAGTATGCGGTGTATGGTCAATCGCGATCGCATCCACAATTCCCATCCGCACACCTGCACGCAAAGCCTTTAAATCGCTGGGATTACCTAAAGGTGGTTCTAAACGCAGGTTTGTATTATAACTCTTAATTACCTTAGTGTCAAGTAAAAGGTGCATCCAAGTAGTGCTGGCTGTGACGGGTAAGCCCTGAGACTTGGCTGAGGCGATAAGTTCGACACTGCGGGCGGTGGAAACGCGCATGATATGGACAGGGGTACCGATGGCGGCGACTAATTCCAACACCGAAGCTAGAGCCGCAGTTTCAGAGATAGCGGGATTGCCTGGTAAACCTAGGCGAATAGAGTCTTGTCCTTCGCGCATGACTCCATTGGACATAATCAGGCGATCGCAACACCAAAAAGCGATCGGTTTCCCCGCATGTTGGAGATATTCCAACACTCGACGCACCAGCCCCAAATTTTCCAAGTTTCTGCCATCAGCAAAACCAACCACCCCAGAAGCCGCCAAATCCGCCAATTCCGTCATCTGCTTCCCCGCAACATCCTGAGTGATCGCACCCCAGAGTTGGAGGAGGGGGAGAGGGGAGGAGGGGAGGAGTGGGGGATGGGGGGAGTGGGGAG
>NZ_JAOWRF010000001.1 GCF_025753815.1 Plectonema radiosum NIES-515
ATTTGAACGCGGCAATAAATTTATCACGCTTGGCTAAAGCGTGAAAGCTTACTGAGGGATAACCGCTCCCATGCTCCTGATGAAGTAAGAAGTAAATGTCTAGACTTGTCTAGGATTTATATAGCAGAACCAGACACGACATCACGACCTACAGACAGTTTAGTGGCATCGCGTGAAGAATTGATCCAAAACTGGCTTGAGATTACTGGGGGAACAGCTCGCAAAGCTAATGCAGGTGATTGGCTTCCAGAATCGCGAGATTATGTTTTGTTAGCAGCTTGTCGCCCTTCGGAGTATGCTTATGAGTCTACATTCAATGGTAAGGAGAGTAACGGAGCGCTTACTTACTGGATGCTAGATACTTTAAATAATCCAAGTCCAGACTTGACATATAAGTCACTTTACGATCGCGTTTACGCCAAAGTCCAAAGTCAGTTTCAAAGTCAAACACCGATGCTGTTTGGTGAGGGTGAACGTCAAGTTTTTGGCAGAAGTTATGCAAACGTACATTATACAGTAAATGTTCTCAAGGTAGATACTGCGAGAAATCGGGTGCTATTAGATGCTGGTAGCGCTCAAGGACTGGGTGAAGGGGCAAGATTTGCCATTTATGCACCAGGTACAACAGATTTTAGCGAGAAAAACAAGCCATTAGCGATCGCACAAATTACATCAGATATTACTCCCGCAGACGCTTGGGCTGTGATTGACCCAGATTCCCTGCGTGGAGATATTCAGCAAGCATCTCCAGCAATCATGTTATCAGCCCCCATCGCACTTGTGCGGCGAGTTCGTTTGTTTGAGAAACAAGAGGAAAGCACGAATCAAGTACCGAAAAATCAGGTGCTACCCTCGGCAGCACTGACAGCAGTCAAAACTGCAATTCCGAGAACTGGCAAAGGTTGGGTAGAGTTAGCTTCTGTTGGTGAACACTATCAAGTAGCGATTAATACTTCGGGCGAGTATGAAATATGCGATCGCAACGGCACACCATTTCCCAATTTACGACCAGCGCTGTTAGTAGGCGATGCGGATGCAGCTGAAAGTGTAGTTAAGCGCTTAGTTCATCTTACTAAATACCAAGCTGCCCAAGAACTGGAAAATCTTTCAGTTTTAACTAACAAATTGGTAATTCAGTTAACTGACAAAGACAAAAAGCCATTAGCTGACCCTACTAAGCAAACATTGCAAACTGGAGAAAATACATTTTTATATATCAAGAATGAGTCTAAGCAAGACCTGAATGTTGTCGTCATGGATCTTCAATCAGATTGGGCTATTTCTCAACTTGATATATTAGAAGATGGAGCATCTTTTGTACCTTTTGCTCCCGGACAAGAAGAATTGATTCCCTTAAGTTTCAAACTACCAGAGGGGTATCAAGAAGGTAAAGACATCTTAAAGATATTTGCAACAGTTAAACCTGCTAAATTTCGCTGGCTAGAATTACCATCTCTCGACAAACCGATTCAAGCCAAAAAAGCAGCATCATTCGATGAATATGACGAGAATACACCAAGAAGTGGTGGCGATCCACTTGATAAACTTTTGGAAGCTATTAGTGCCGATCCTGATGAGATACCTCCTACCCGTGAAGCACAAGTTATGAGTTCAAATCGCGGCTGGACGACAAAAACAGTAACAATCACTGTGAAAGCGGTTTAATCGCAAATCACCTGCCCCCAGGCTGGAAGCCCTTGTCATTACCAACATATTTCAAAACCCTCGAAGAATGCCGCTATCTAGCCTGAGAATTTATTCTCAGGCTAATAGCACAAGTCCATTTTAATGGACTGAAATCTTTATTTAGTCCATTTTAATGGACTTTAGCTGTTAGACAACGGTTTATAACCGTTGGCGGGATAAGGGTTTTACCAGATAAATAAATGTTGGTAATGACAAGGGCACCGAAGCCTGGGGCGTTGCGCGTACAAAGCCCACCTTGTCCTAAGGGACATACGCGAACGCAGGCTACAACATATTATATTCAGTCCGCGAAGGCGGACTTCGTTCCTTTAGCCGCGACTTCAGTCGTTGGGTACTGTCAAAGCGATTTAATCCCAAATCACCAGCCGCGACCAACACTTAAGCCGCACAAAAAATAGGGGCAGGCTTGAAACCTACCCCTACTTGTGGTATAATTCGCCCAACTGCGGCGGCTACGGGTCTTAAGCTATCAACCAAATCCACCATGTCTTCTAAAGAGAGCGCTTGACGGGCGTCAGAAACGGATTTTTCTGGTTCTGGGTGACACTCGATAATTAACCCATCTGCACCACAAGCTACCGCAGCTTTCGCCATAGCTGCTACTAATTCACGTTTCCCGACTGCGTGGGAAGGATCGACAATTACGGGTAAGTGAGTAATTTGCTTGAGAGCAGCTACAGCCGCTAAATCCAACACGTTGCGGGTGTAATCATCAAAGCTGCGAATACCTCTTTCGCACATCACCACATTTGGGTTGCCATGACTTAAAATATATTCGGCTGCCATGACGAATTCTTCAATTGTTGCGGCTAAACCACGCTTGAGGAGTATCGGCTTACCGGCTTGTCCTAAAGCTTTGAGTAAGTCGAAATTTTGCATGTTGCGGCTACCAACTTGCAGCATATCAGCATTTTGGGCAACTACTTCAATTTGGGAGATTGACATAACTTCAGTGACAACTGGGATATTGTAATGCGATCGCACTCTTGCTAAGATTTCCAGTCCTTCTTCTCCCATTCCCTGAAAAGCGTAGGGTGACGTTCGCGGCTTGTAAACACCGCCACGTAGAGCTTGTACGGGCGCAGCAGATAGCTTTTCGGCGACTGTTTCCATTTGCTCTAAGCTTTCCACTGTACAAGGTCCACCAATAATCACCAGCTCTTTGCCGCCAAAAGCGACTTTTTCTGAGACTTTAACGATTGTTTGATGATGAGGATGAGATTGTGAGGCAAGTTTGGCATTAATCATCGGTTCGATTCTCCTTACAATAAAAAAAGCCCAGAACTTTTAAGTTCCGGGCGCGATCGATACATCAGCATGACGCTTCACCCGGTGCTTGCCCCGTGCCAAAAGTAAAAGCCATAAAACCAGCTACCAAAATGAGTCATCACGCTGAAAATCTCCTAAAAAAACAAAAACCGCAGAGTTCGCTCTGCGGTTCACCGGGCTGTTTCCATTGGGAAACTTGACTCACCCCCGGTGAACCACCCTATACCAAAAATAAAAGTAGGAATTACTGTTTAACATTTGCGCGGTGCAATGAATAGTGAAATTTAATGTACAACCTTCAACAAGGAACTTAACACAACACTTCTAGCCTTGTCAAGGCTCCCATCAGACCAAAAAAGAGTTAGAAGTTAGGTAGAGACGTTCCGGTGGAACGTCTGTACAAAAGTTAGGTAGAGACGTTCCGGTGGAACGTCTGTACAAAAGTTAGGTAGAGACGTTCCGGTGGAACGCCTGTAGTTAGGTAGAGACGTTCCGATGGAACGCCTGTAGTTAGGTAGAGACGTTCCGGTGGAACGTCTCTACAAAAGTTAGGAGTTATAAATTATGATTGCGACTCCCCACTCCCCCACTCCCCCACTCCCCCACTGTTACTTGAAATTTGATTATGCCTAGCTCCAAAATATTAGCCGTACCTTTAAATTATCAAGGAATTTACCCCTGCCCAGTCTGTCGTGTTGGTAAGATTCGCGACATGCCTTTAATGGAGGCTATGGGTTGTGACTTCTGTCATGAGATTTTTACTGTTAATCTAGAACAAGAGCAACTGAAGATGCTTTCTCGTCAACCACCGCTGATTTGGCGTTGGAATGGCTTTAATTGGACAGAAACTCAATTGGAAGGTGTGGAATTGGGTTGGGGTTATGCCCTAGGAGCCTCTGCTTTTGTGCTTTTTCCGACTATTATCATCGGCATAGTCGCTTACAATTTTCCTTTAGATCCACATGCTCCGATTACTTGGTTGCCTTCTATTTGGACTTGCTTAACGTTTTTGGTGCATTTCTCAATTATTGTTTGGCTGTTGATTGAGATTTATCAGGTTCCTATAAGTGCGTATTGGAGAGGTATCATTCGATGGAGAGAAGTCCGAACCACGGTTACGAGCGCTCGTAACTTTCAAGGAAATGGCGTTATCGGCAACGGGGAATAGGAAATGGGAAATAACCCTTTGTCTGTATCAGTCGCGAGTATTATTTCTTCTGCATTAAATAAAATTATGTCACTGCGTCAGGTAGCATACAAGTATAGGGTAGTTGACGAGTGATTACTGCCGAAGAGTGTGAGATATTAAGAAGCGTCAAGTTGCTAAAAATCTTACGGATGGCAGTAAAAAATTACAGAATACAGCGTCATCTGCCCAACAAAACACAAATTCGCGTTCAAATTAAGCAGATAAACCGTTGCATCACTTCACTATGAACTTGATTTTCCACCAAAACGTCTTATGAGCGAGCTGGAGCGGTACTATAGAGTCTTGGAATTAGAACCTGGAGCAACACTGGAGGAAGTGAACCAAGCTTACAAAGACTTGGTTTTTGTGTGGCATCCCGATCGCATTCCCTTAGATAATCTCCGCTTGCAACAAAAAGCACAAGATAAGCTCAAAGCAATTAATGAAGCTCGTGATAAATTGCGCTCTTTCAAGGCAAAGTATCAAGTTTCACAAACTTCATCACCGACTCAACAAAAAAAGCCTTCCCAAACCCAGCAACCACCAAAGAAAAGCTCAGACTTGAGTGGCAAAGACTACAGTCGGGCAAACTTGAGCAACAAAGATTTATCTGGCAGAAACCTGAGTTACTCTAACTTGAATGGTGCTAATCTCAGCGATACTTTTATGCACAAAGTTAATCTTAGAGGTGCCGATTTGTCGGAAGCAAATTTGTTTAGGGCAAATTTACTTTTAGCCGATCTTCGAGAAGCTAATTTGCGGAATGCGAACTTGATTGGAGCGGATCTCAGTGGAGCAGATTTGCGGGGAGCCGACTTTACAGGAGCAAGAATTCGCTCTGGCGATCGCCTGCTTGTAAAATTAATTGGTGCTAATTTGAGTGGTGCAATTATGCCTGATGGCACAATTCATGCCTAATCAACGTATTGGTTAAGTTAGTATGAAAATATACTAATATGCCTAATGGCAGAAACCCAAAGTTTTCCCTTATATTTTCTCTAGCTCCTAAGGGGTGTTTTCAGGGAAGTATTATCTTTTATGAGCTGCAATATGGGAAACTGGGCAATATTCCCTAAAAATCAGATTTAGCATGAGCAGCACAATTTATGATATTACAGTTAAAACCATCAACGGTGAGGATAAGCAATTAAACGAGTACGCTGGTCAGATACTCCTAATTGTGAATGTCGCTTCTCAGTGCGGTTATACCCCCCAATATGAGGGACTGGAAAAATTGAACCAGATGTATCGAGATGCAGGGTTACGTATTCTGGCGTTTCCGTGTAATGATTTTGGTGAGCAGGAACCAGGAAGCAATGAAGAAATTGTCCAATTCTGCACAAGCAATTATGGCGTTACTTTTGAGTTATTTGACAAAGTTCATGCTAAAGGTTCACAACAGCACCCACTTTATGCACGACTCACTAATGCTGTGGAGCCAACCGGACCGATTTCTTGGAACTTTGAAAAATTTTTAGTCAACAAGCAAGGTGAGGTAGTAGCTCGATTTAAAAGTAGTGTAAAGCCATATTCACCAGATTTAATTGCCACATTAGAAGCAGAATTAGCAAAAGAGTAATTTGTTAGTGGATAGTTGATAGTGGAAAAGAATAAATAAGTCACAACCAACACTCTCACAAAATTTCTACCTAAAGTCTCATGAATATTGCAATCATTGGTTGTGGTTATGTCGGTTATGCGATCGCTCGATATTGGCAACAAAATTCAGGAGTAGTTGTCACTGCCACTACAACTACTCCTGAACGTGTACCAGCGCTGAAATCAGTAGCCCAAAAGGTTGTAGTCGTCTCAGGAAATGACCCAGAAGCTCTACAATCGGTATTGCAAAATCAAAATGTTGTCCTGTTGAGTATTGGTGCTAAAGGTGCCAATCTTTACGAAGAAACTTATCTACACACCGCCAGAAATTTAGTTTCTGTCTTGCGGCAGATTCCTAGTGTACATCATCTGATATATACAGGAAGTTATTCTGTCTACGGTGACAGAAACGCTGCTTGGGTTTCGGAAGAAACACCCCTTGCACCTGCCAATTCCAATGGAGAAATTCTCAAGGTAACTGAGGATGTGCTGCTATCAGCAGAAAGTGAAAATCTCCGGGTTTGCATCTTCCGATTGGGGGGAATTTATGGACTTGGTAGGGAATTGCTAAAATTATTTAGTCACGCTCCTGGTACAACCCGTCCCGGTGATGGTAATGATGTAACTAATTGGATTCACCTTGATGATATCGTTGCTGCCATTGAGTTTGCCCGTCAACACAATTTAACCGGTATTTATAACTTGGTTGATGACGCACATCTGACAAGTCGAGAATTGCTGGAAAATTTGTTTGCAAAACACAATTTACCTCAAGTTAAATGGGATTCTTCCCTGAAAAGTAATCGTCCGTATAATACTACAGTGTCGAATCAAAAGATCAAAGATGCCGGATATCAATTGATTCATCCACAAATGATTTTTTAGTAGATATTAAATTAAGGTTGGGAACTATGCAACAATTATCTTCAACAACAGCATCTCCCACCCAGTTTCACACTTGGGATAATTATCGCTGCGCTTACGAAGTTCATCAGCCAATTAATGCGACCCCAGAAGGTATTGCCCTACTTTTAATTCATCCTATCGGTGTTGGGTTATCGCGCCAGTTTTGGCAGCGATTTTGCCGCGAATGGTATAATGCAGGTCATCGCAATCTAATTTACAATCCTGATTTACTCGGATGCGGTGAGAGCGATAAGCCTCATGTGGCTTACAATCCTACTGATTGGGCAAAGCAGTTGCAACACTTTTTGCAAACAGTGGTACAAAAACCTGTAATTTTAGTGGTGCAAGGTGCTTTATTTCCTGTTGCTATAGAATTAGTTCAAACAGAAGCACTCTTGATTGCTGGACTTGTGCTTTGTGGTCCTCCAGCTTGGGCAGTAATTACGAAACAATCACCAAAATGGCAGCAAAAATTAACTTGGAATTTGTTAGATTCGCCTTTTGGTAATCTATTCTATCGATATGCACGACGTAAAGAGTTTTTACGTTCTTTCTCAAGTCGGCAACTTTTTGCTAACAGCGATACTGTTGATGGAGAATGGTTGAATACTTTAATTGCAGGTGCGTCCAATAGTCAAACTCGTCATGCAGTATTTTCTTTTTTAGCTGGATTTTGGCGACAAAATTATAGTAAGGCAATTTCCTCCATCAAACAACCAACTTTGGTAGTAGTTGGTGAAATCGCTTCTAGCATAAGCCTTGCAGGTAAAAATGAATCACCTGATGAACGCTTGACTGACTATCTCGCTTGTTTACCTCAAGGTCGAGGAATCAAAATGACTGGGCGAAATGTCCTACCATATGAGTCTACTGCTGAATTTGCGTCTGCGATCGCCCCATTTATCGATGAAGTTGATCAAAGCTTAAAAATAGCTTAATTTCATTCAATTTTGCTTTTTAACCTAGTTTTTTGCAAAACCTAGTTTTAGTATGCAAGACATGTCATAATCATTATGAGTACGCTGATTTTGAACTGCTATTCAAGGAGCTAAATTCATGTTGTCTAATCGCGAAGGACAAAAAGTACCAGAAGTTACCTTCCGTACTCGTCAGAACAACGAGTGGGTGAATGTAACCACTACGGAGTTGTTTGCTAATAAGACAGTGGTTGTCTTCTCCTTACCAGGTGCTTTTACACCGACTTGTTCATCTACCCATTTACCTGGCTACAACCAAATGGCAAAAGCCTTTAAGGAAAATGGTGTAGATAGCATCGTTTGTATGTCGGTTAACGACACCTTTGTAATGAACGAATGGGCAAAAGACCAAGAGTCAGATAATGTAACATTAATTCCCGATGGCAACGGTGAATTCACTGAAGGCATGGGAATGCTAGTAGATAAGACACATTTAGGTTTTGGTAAGCGATCGTGGCGCTATTCTATGCTAGTGAAGAATGGCGTGGTTGAAAAGATGTTTATTGAGCCAGATGAGCCAGGAGATCCGTTTAAAGTGTCGGATGCAGACACAATGATTAATTATATCAACCCCCAAGCTGCAAAGCCCAAAGCTGTTTCTCTGTTTACAAAAGTGGGTTGTCCTTTCTGCGCTCGTGCCAAGGATATGCTGAAGCAGAATGGTATTGATTACGAAGAAATCGTTTTAGGTAAAGATGCTTCCACACGCTCTTTAAAGGCAGTTACAGGTGCGACAACAGTTCCCCAAGTATTTATCGATGGTAAATTAATTGGCGGTTCTGAGGCGTTAGAGGCTTATTTAACAGTAAAATAAGTCCCTTCTATGACGATTTTTCGTCATTCCACACGATTGTAGAGACGTTCAAACCGGAACGATTGTAGAGACGTTCGGTCCGAACGTCTCTAGGAGGGTTTTTTGGTAAAATGAGGGATCATATCTACCATTCTGCGGTCGTCAGATCCTCGACTTCGTAAAAGTTGTCGGGGATCTCCCAAATCGGTTGTTTAAAATTTATGCTAGTTGTCACTCCTCATGTAACAATTTATGAAGGAATATTAATTACATAAATGAGGATTGGTGGAAATGGATGTAAGTCTGATAGTGTCTAACATCTTGAATCCACCTGTATTAGCTTTCTTTTTGGGGATGTTGGCAGTTTTGCTCAAGTCGGATCTAGAAATTCCCCCACCTTTGCCGAAGCTGTTTTCACTGTATCTTTTGTTTGCGATCGGGTTTAAGGGAGGTGTGGAATTAGTCAGAAGTGGTATTAATCAACAAGTAATTCTGACGCTTTTAGCAGCAATCTTAATGGCGTCTATTGTCCCGATTTATACATTTTTTATATTAAGGATAAAACTTGACGCTTATAATGCGGGTGCGATCGCTGCTACTTATGGTTCCATCAGTGCTGTGACTTTTATTACTGCTGGTTCCTTCCTGACTCAACTGGGCATTATCTATGATGGCTATATGGTTGCAGCTCTAGCTTTGATGGAATCACCAGCAATTATTGTCGGTATAGTTTTAGTGAATTTATTCGCAGCAGAACCAGGTAAAAGTGAATTTAGTTGGTCTGAAGTGCTACGAGAAGCTTGTTTAAATAGTTCAGTATTTCTACTAGTTGGCAGCCTCGTCATGGGTATATTGACAGGTGAACATGGTTGGGAAAAGTTGAAACCTTTTACCCAAGATATGTTTTACGGTGTCCTCACCTTCTTTTTACTGGATATGGGATTGCTTGCTGCTAAAAGAATAAAAGATTTACAAAAAACAGGTATTTTTCTGATTTTATTTGCGATACTTATCCCAATTGTAAATGCTGGAATTGCTTTAGTAGTTGCCAAACTGATTGGTATGTCGCAAGGAGATGCACTGTTGTTTTCCGTGCTGTGTGCAAGCGCTTCTTACATTGCAGTTCCCGCAGCGATGCGGTTAACTGTTCCTGAGGCAAATCCTAGTTTGTATGTTTCAACTGCCCTGGCAGTAACGTTTCCATTCAATATCATTGTCGGCATTCCTCTATATTTATATGGCATTAATATGTTTTGGAGATGAAATTATGCAGTCAGTTAAACGGATAGAAATCGTTGTCAATTACGTTGAACTTGCAAAGATTTTAGAAGCTTTAGAAAAAGCAGGTGTACCCGGTCATACAGTTATTCGCAACGTTGCGGGTAAAAGTAGGAGAGGAAGCTTCAGTGATGATTTGGCAATGACTATGTTAGATAATGTTTATGTTATTGCTTTCTTTCCCCCCGAAAAAATGTCTTCAGTGGCAGATTATATTAGACCTATTCTTAATAAGTTAGGGGGGACGTGTTTTATTTCCGATGCGGTAGAATTGCTAACAACTAGATGCGTTGGTAGTGAATCTTAATTTTTGTAGTCAGTGCTTCAGCGCTGAAGCGCCGACTACGAAAATAAGTGCTTGATTTTCTGAAGATTTTTGTGGTAAGATGAAACAGACTGAACGGTCGGATAAGTTTTTATGTCTAAAGGTGAAGAAACCAAAGAAAAAATTCTCTCGTCAGCAGCGGAACTGTTTAATCAACAGGGGTATGCTGGGTCGTCGATTTCTGACATCATGCGAGTGACAGGATTGCAGAAAGGGGGAATTTACAATCACTTCAAAAGCAAAGATGAGCTTGCGTTGTTGGCTTTTGATTATGCGATCGCTCAAATCAGAGAGCATTATCGAGTTGCATTGCGAAACAAACGCCATGCGATCGAACGGTTGCAAGCAATTATTGATGTATTTCGCAGCTTTGTAGATAATCCTATCATCAAAGGAGGATGTCCGCTGTTGAATACGGCAATTGAGAGTGATGATACTCATCCTCAGTTGCGCGATCGCACTCAAATTGCGATGAATTCTTGGCAGGATATGATTTGCCTAATTATCCAAAAAGGCATAATCAAGGGTGAAATTCGCGCAGATGTTGATGCTGATGAAGTTGCAACTATCGTAATTGCAACTTTAGAAGGTGCTGTGATGATGAGTAAGCTATACGGAGATTCGATTCACATGGAAATAGTCATCAAGCATTTGAATAATTATATTGAAACCTACTTGCAGATATAAATAACCGACGATTTGATTGTACCTAAATTTTGTTCAATATTTGTAGAGACGTTCCACCGGAACGTCATTTGTAGAGACGTTCCGGTGGAACGTCTCCACGAAGAATTATAAATTTCACAAAATATATTTTTGAAGACTGATTGTCCTCAAAACCTAACCCGCAAAATTAAAATGCAACAAAAACCTTTCCGTCTGATTACAATTCCCGTCAGTCATTATTGCGAAAAAGCACGTTGGGCATTGACAAAACTAAAGCTTTCTTACGTGGAAGAAGCCCACATGCCGCCATTTTATCGACTTGCAACTAATCGTGTTGGTGGAAAATCTACTCCAGTTTTGGTAACGGAAGACGGCGTTTTTACCGATTCAACGGATATCTTACAATACCTAAATAAACTAGTCCCTGAAAACGCCAAACTTTATCCCAGTAACCCTGAATTGCGCCGACAAGTAGAAGAACTTGAAGATTTATTTGATGAGCAACTAGGACCAGCTATACGCTGTTGGGGTTACTTTTACACGATAAATGATTCCAAGTTGATCCAAAGTAAATGGACTCAGGGTGTTCCTTTTTTTGAAGAGGCATTATTTCCTGTAATTTATCCTTTGATGCGTCCGGTTGTTCGCAAAGCTTTTAATATCAATTCCGAGTCTGCTACACAAGCTTATGAACAAATTAACAGCATTTTTAATCAAGTAAATGAGTTGTTAGCAGATGGACGCACCTACTTAGTTGGAGATAGCTTTTCCGCCGCAGATATCACTTTTGCTGCCCTTGCTGCACCCGTTATATCGCCACCAGAACACCCGATAAAGCAGCGTCCATTGCAAGAGTTACCCGATTCGTTTGCATCAAAAATTAGTGCCTTTAGAGAAACTCCAGCGGGTGCTTATGTGTTGCGTTTGTATCGCGATAGAAACAGTTAATTTTCGTTCCTTGAAATTGGAGGAATTCATGATGTTGAAGTTTTACTACAATCCGCGATCGCCTAGAAATACAGCAGATTTCACTCCTTAGGAAGTACACAGATAAAACCCCTCTCCTTGTAGAGACTATTCTCAGAATAGTCTCTAGGTGTATTCTCTATTGGTGCAATCTGCTGTATATATAGGGCGTTGCTGAATATTAATATGAAATTCCTAATTATTGCTAGAGACGTTCCGCCGGAACGTCTCTACAAAGGCGGGTTTTAATGTTAGAATCATGCGTCAAAATTTCTTTCTTCATATTTCAAATCAGCAACGCCATATATAGAGTTATTAGCGATCGCTTGTACATTAAGCGGTTAATCTCCGATTATTTTCTCCTCAGTATCCCACTAAAGTTATCATCATGGCGACAAGTCACTACGCGCCTACGCCAACAATTTTTGGTAGAACTCTAATTTAGTACAAATGTTCTGATAAAAGCGTGTTTTAGGTGTATTTGTGAGAAATTTCCGTCATTTTTGCGGCAATAGTTCAAAATATTGTTAACCTTAAGGGTTAACAATATTTTTAGAAGCATGATAAAATGGATATTGTATTTAAAGATGACAAATTTGAAAAAGAGTGCAATAACCAAAGGCTTCTAGAGAAAAACCAGGGTGCAGTTAGAGCCAAACGCATTCGACGACGGCTCGATGATTTACGTGCTGCTGATGTGCTTGAGGATATGCGAAATCTTCCAGGACGTTGCCACGAATTACTTTATGACCGTGCAGGTCAGTTATCGCTGGATCTGGATCACCCATATCGGCTTATATTTGAGCCAGCAAATGAATCAATACCCACCAAACCAGATGGTGGACTTGACTGGAAAAACGTGACTGCCGTTAAAATACTCGGCGTGGAGGATACCCATGAGTCATGAGATCCAAAATCAGTACACCCCAGACTACGTTTCTCCTCCAGGGGAGACTCTTCAAGAAATCCTTGAAGAGCGCGAAATGTCGCAGACAGAACTGGCGGAACGGACGGGTAGACCAAAAAAAACGATTAACGAAATCATCAATGCTAAAGCAGCAATTACTCCAGAAACAGCATTACAACTAGAGAGAGTATTAGGTATCCCAGCTACTTTTTGGAACAACCGCGAACGACAATACCAGGAAGCTTTAGCAAGAAAAGAAGAAGAAGAACGGTTGCGTCTTGAAGTAACATGGCTCGATGATATTCCCGTCAAAGCCATGATTAAGTATGGATGGATTCAGTACTATCAAGACAAAGTTGAGCAACTGCGGGAAGTGCTGAATTTTTTCGCCGTCGCTTCCCCTGAACAATGGAACGGAATATGGCACAGCAGCCACGTATACTTTCGGAAATCTCAAGCATTTGAAAGTGACTTTGGTGATGTTGCCGCTTGGCTGCGTCGGGGAGAAATCGAAGCAGCTAAGATTCCTTGTGCAACCTATGATGCAAACAAATTTAGGGAGGTACTGCAACATATCCGTACTTTGAGTGTGGAATTACCAGAGATTTTCCAGCCGGAAGTGGTGCGGTTGTGTGCTGAAGTTGGTGTGGCTGTAGTTTTTGTACCGCAACTGCCTAAAACAAGAACTTGTGGAGCCACTCATTGGTTGAATCCTGACAAAGCGTTGATTCAAATCAGCTTGCGCTACAAAACTAACGACCATCTGTGGTTTGCCTTTTTCCACGAAGCTGGTCATATTTTGCTGCATGGTAAGCGTGATTTCTTTCTTGAGGGGAAAGACGTTGCATCTGTGGAGGATCGGGACAAGGAGCAAGAGGCAAACAAATTCGCTGAGGACATTCTTGTTCCTCCTGCTGAGTTCAAGCGATTTCTGGCATCAGGTAAACAACGGAGCAAAGCAGGTATTTTGGAGTTTGCAGCCCAAATCAGCATCGCTCCTGGAATTGTAGTTGGTAGACTTCAACACGATGGAGTTTTACAAAAGAGTCATTGTAATGACCTGAAGCAACGATTTGAGTGGGCATTTGATGAATAACTAATTTAATTATTCGGCGTTGCATATTGTCGCTTGGGATTTGACAATACACGTCGATAAATTTGACATATTGTAGAGACGTTCCAACGGAACGTCTTTACGATTCATCCTAAAATTATGCAACGCCAATTATTCAATAGCTAAAAAGTATAAACATTGATCTGATTGGGAACTGAAAACAAAAAAATCTTTAGTTTAAAGGTGAGTTATACTAAAGCTTAAGCGAACTTATCTCTACTATCCTTTTCAGCCAAAATGCTTGCCCTATAAAAAATAATTTATTATTCATATACATACACTTCTAGCAATTTATCTTTAACTATGGAACCGATACAAGTGATTGGAGGTGGATTAGCGGGAACAGAGGCAGCGTGGCAAATAGCGTCTGCGGGAGTACCAGTGATTTTTTGGGAAATGCGACCAAAACGCTTTAGTCCGGCACATCATACAGAACATTTAGCAGAGTTGGTGTGTAGTAATTCCTTTGGGGCAATGGCAAGCGATCGCGCTGCCGGTCTTTTGCATGAAGAATTGCGTCAACTGAATTCTATCGTCATTTCCAAAGCTGATGAACACGCCGTTCCCGCAGGTGGAGCGTTAGCTGTAGATAGAGGGCAATTTAGCCAAGATTTAACCGAAACTTTAGCTAAACATCCCTTAATTGATTTCCGTCGTGGTGAAGTACCGGCGATTCCTGAGGGAATTGTCGTCTTAGCAACAGGTCCATTAACCAGTCCCGACTTAGCGGAAGATTTGCGACGTTTTAGTGGGATGGAATATCTCAGCTTTTTTGATGCCGCTAGCCCCATTGTTGTGGGAGAATCGATTAATCGCGATATTGCTTTTATGGCATCCCGCTACGACAAAGGTGAAGCTGCTTATCTAAATTGCCCAATGAATAAAGAGCAGTATTTGCGGTTTTGGGAAGAACTCCGCAAAGCTGAACAAACCGAATTAAAAGACTTTGACCGGGAAACTGCGAAGTTTTTCGAGGCTTGTTTGCCCATTGAAGAACAGGCAAAGCGCGGAGAAGATACCATGCGTTACGGTCCGGTGAAGCCTGTAGGATTGTCAGATAGTCGCACTGGGGAACGTCCTTACGGTGTGGTGCAGTTGCGGCAAGAAGATAAAGCCGGTCAACTTTGGAATATGGTAGGATTTCAAACAAATCTGCGTTGGGGCGAACAAAAGCGAGTATTTCAGCTAATTCCGGGTTTGGAAAATGCCGAGTTTGTGCGTTTGGGTGTGATGCACCGCAACACCTTTATCAATGCACCCCAGTTGATGTTTGCTAACTTACAATTTAAGCAGCGTCCGACATTATTTGCCGCTGGGCAGTTGATTGGTACTGAAGGCTATACGGCAGCATCTGCGGGTGGTTGGCTAGCGGGAACGAATGCAGCGCGGTTAGCTTTGGGTAAGGAACCGTTGACGCTACCCAATACAACGATGATGGGTGCGTTGTTTGAGTTTATTAGTTCCGCTTCCCCGAAACATTTTCAACCAATGCCGCCTAATTTTGGTATTTTACCAGTATTGGGTGAAAAAATCAAGAGTAAGCCGGAGCGTTATGGACGTTATCGCGATCGCTCTTTAGCTGATTTGGCTGATTGGAAAGCTAATCAGTTATCGGGCATTGGGGATAGTCTTTAATGGCGTTGCTCCCTTTGCGGTTGGCGATCGCATGAACAACACTAGTTACATGTCTCTTGACCAAAAAACGAGACGCAAGCCCCTGACTTCAGGCATGGGGATAAGTCGGAGGCGACTTTAGTCGCTGTCCAAATTCTTCTATTAATTCACTAATGCTAATACCTCTACTGTTTGCTTCGCTTTTCATGTTTTCCCAAGTGGTAGGAGTTACCACTATTTGATGTCTTTGTTTTACCTCCATGTGTAAAACTGGGACATTTTTTAATCTTTTTTTAGTTGCCATAATTAGATATTGTGTATATACTAAAGATAGTATAGCAAAAGAAAAGGAGGTGGTGCAAGAGTGATGGTGCTGGAATACAAAGCTGTTGTTAAGAAAAGTCAAGCAACAGCGATAGATGAAGCTATTCGGACAAGTCAATTCGTTAGAAATAAGGTGTTGCGTTACTGGATGGATAATCGCGGTGTAGGCAAGAAAGAACTGTACCAGTACAACACTCAATTAAGGTCAGAATTCAAGTTTGTCAATGATTTAAACAGCCACGCTTGTCAAGCATCCGTTGAAAATGTAGAGCGAGCTATTAACCGTTTTTTTGATAACTGCAAGAAAAATAAGCCAGGTAAGAAAGGTTATCCACAGTTCAAAAAACATAGCCGTTCTGTCGAGTACAAGGTATCAGGCTGGAAGCTACACCCGTCAAAGCGCCGTATCACTTTCACGGACAAGAAAGGCATCGGCGAACTTAAGCTATTAGGCAAATGGGACATTCATCAATATCCAGTTGAGCTAATTAAGCGGGTTCGGATTGTGCGTAGAGCCGATGGCTGCTATATCCAATTTTGTGTCAAAGTTGATAATCAGCAAGACGCATCCAGCACTGCCTCTGAAGTTGGCATTGATATGGGATTGGAACACTTTTATTCCGACAGCAACGGCAACCATGAAGAAAACCCGCGATATCTACGCAAAGCCGAAAAAGATATCAAGCGGGTGCAACGTAAGATTTACAAGAAAAAGAAGGGATCATCTGGCAGAAGAAAAATGCGCATAGGTTATGCCCGTAAACATTTGAGAATAACAAGACAGAGGGATGAACATGCAAAGAGACTTGCACGTAACTTATGCCTAGCTAACGTAATGGTAGTCTTGGAAGATTTAAATGTAAAAGGCATGGTGAAAAACCATAAGCTAGCCAAGAGCATAACGGACGCTTCTTGGTATAACTTCCGTCGATGGCTCGAATACTTTGGGGAGAAGTTTGGACGGAAAATAATTGCGGTTCCCCCACACTTCACCAGTCAGGAATGCAGTAATTGCGGAGCTAAGGTACAGAAATCTCTAAGTACCCGCACTCACTCCTGTCCACACTGCGGACATGTTGAGCAACGAGACATTAACGCCGCCAAAGTAATTTTAAGTCGTGCAAACGCTAGGGATGGGCAATCCCAAAGTAACGCTAGTGGAGATGTTCTCCCTACTTCTGTTGGTCGAAAGACACAGCATAGCAAAGAACGTCAGTGATACTAGAATCCCCGCCATTTATGGCTGGGGAGTGTCAATCAATGCCTCATACCCAACTTCTGAACTTCAACTGAAGACTCAAGTTGCTCCATAGCACGGACGCGAGGGAGGACGTTTTGACAAAAGCCCTGCATCTCAGCAAGCGTTGGCCAACCCGACAAGATAAATTCGTTAACACCTGCAAATTTGTAACGCATGAGCTCGTTTGCTACCTCGTCGAAACTTCCTACCAGTGCCAATGCTGGTCCTCCACGGTAAGGCACTGCCCCACTCCAGAGATTGGGTCCGAGCCACTCTGAGTCTGCTTTTTGGGCTAATTCATAAGTGGACTTAATCGCAACCGAATCTGACTTCTCAACCACAGTTCTAATAAAGTCCTTCCACTTGAGATCCGGATTTTCTACAACCCGGAAAGCTGCTTCAATGGACTCCTCACGTGTTTTACGCGCGATGACCGACATCCGAAGTCCTGTACGAATCCTTCCTACGTGGTCAGTTTGAGCGATCGAACTGTGACTTGCTGCAATTTTTTCAGGCGTATCGCCGTACCTCAGCCAACACTGTGCATGCTCAGATGCCGTATGATTGGCGATCTTTGAATTACCGCTCAGATAAATCTTGGGCTGGCGAACCCCCAGACGAAGCGAAGTAAACTTGGTGTTTAACTGAGCGTCTTTGAGTTGATAATGCTTACCTGCATAATTCAATGGGCTTGTCCCATTCCAAAGAGCCGAGCAAATATCAAGATACTCCCCTGCTCGCTCGAACCGCTCATCATGCGAAAGGAAGTCCCCGTAATACGCTTGCTCAACTGGAGAAAATCCACAGATCATGTTGAGACTGATCCGACCATTCAAAAGATGCGAAAGCGTATTAACTTGCTGCACAAAAAGCGTTGGCGACATCAGACCTGATCGGTAAGCCAGCATGAATGCGACTCGCTCGGTATGCGCTGATAGCCTTCCTAAAAGCCCTATAGGATCAGGCATATGAAAACCAAACGGTGTTAACAAAGACTCAATCTGGAGTTTGTCAGCGCAACTGACAAACTCCAGAAGAGCCTCAAGGTTAATTCCACCGGAACTATCTGCCTGGGCTTCGTTTTTCTTTGCTGCTTCAAGGGGTAATGCCCAATGAAATTCCAATTGATTAAACATAATTATGACACCTTGGGTAATTGGTTTACGATTGTGGATTGTTGACATCTCCCCCGGCTAGAAAGACCTATGAGCACTCATTCCCACTCCCCCCCTCCCGGCAAGCGGAGAGGGGAGCGTTTGCTTTACTCAAATGCGGGGTGGGGTTCTTAATTTTTGATTTATGCTCACAGGTCTATTAGTTTTCGATTGAGCTTTCAAACGTTTGTAGATCCAGGCAATATACGCTGCGGCTACTAGGCTACTCAAAATAAACAAGGATTTGGTTCCCAGACGACCAGAACCTAAGGCTACCAAGATACCTGCTAATGGCAGGCTTAGTTGGTTTAACAGCACAATTAATCCTATGGTTTTGCCTAGATGATGGCTAGGAATCCATTGAACCCGCTCGGTGCGGATATATACATTAAATAAACCAGTAGAACCGGAGGCTAATGCGTAGCCCAGCACAAATAGATAGAAATTATTAGCAAGACCCATTAACATACCTCCACACAAGACGGCAAGGTAAGCAGTAATACCCAAGCTGAACACGCTAAAGTGCTTAGTTAATTTAGGCATGAGCAAAAAGGAGACTACCCCTAGCACACCCGCAGTGGTATTTAAAATGGCAAAGTAACTGTCAGGCTTATTAAAAGTACCAGTGATTAATGGCGCACCAGTTGCTAGCGCTATGCCAATAATCAGGTTAACTAGAATGCTGAGTGCCGTTAAGGTCAGCAGGTTGGGATAGTCTAGCAGTACCTTAGCCCCTTGGACAATATCACGCCAAATCTGCTTTTGACTTGGCTTAACAATCTGTACTTTTAAGGCTGAACCTAACAATAAGACTCCTAGAAAACCTAAAGCGAATACACCTGCGGCAACCAATAAAAATTCTTGGTTTTTTAGATACAGTGCCAACATCGCAGCTAGCGCAGGACCAAGAATGGCAGAAGTTTGATCAATCCCTTGAAGGATACTTTGTGCTTTGGGTAAATCTGCCTTACTTACCAGTTTTGGAACGGTGGATTCCATTGCAATAAAGGCTTGTGCATAAAAAAACGCACAAATACTCATCACCAGACTGACGATGACGAATATGTTGTCGGGAAATAGCTTTATCAACAAGAAACCCAACAAACAAATTGTCATCCGCACAAAATCGGCGAGTAAATAAACTTTTTTGCCACCCAAGCGATCGCTAAAAGCTCCAGCAATGGGGAGAGAAAGCACTCGCGGAGTCCATTCAATAAAAAAAGCCAACCCAACCAGAGAAACATTTTGAGTGCTTTTATAAATGATTAATGGAACCGCGAACAATAAAAACTGGTCACCCAAAGCGGAACAAAAACGTGACACTAGAAACTGGATAATTTTGAGATTAGTCACAATTTGCCTGTCTGTCGTAATTACTGATCAATAAAAGCTGTTAACAAGAGCGGTGAAGCCTTGCAAGCATTCACCTCCAAGGCTTACACTCAACTCTTGATTGGTTCAATATTGACTTGAGCAAACAGTTCTTCTAGAAAAGCCTGTAACGACTCGCTGCTGTTACTACCTACAACACCAGCCAGTGGAATTTCAATTGCTTGGTAGCTAATGTGCTTGGGCAACTTTTGCTCTGTAGACAGTTGTTGCCAGCGTATTACATAGGGATGATTGTGAAAGCTCTCATGTCCAAAGATGCGACAGTAATCTGCTTGATAATGATGCCCAGGAAAAACATACCAACCAAATTTTTTCCCTGTATTAGACGTTTCTGGCAACTGAAACTGCTCACCCAAACATATTTTTAGTTCTGCTGAAGGCAGATGAATGCCTGTAGCTAAATTAAAAGTATCAACTACATCAGCACCACCCACTCGGTTAGCAACCTCTAAAAACACCAAACCGCTGTCAGTAGCGATCGCTTCTAAGTGGAAGCTGCCGTGGGTGAGTTCAACTGCACTCAAAACTCGACTGACCCATGCTTTGTCTTCGGTGCTGATATCAATTTGGACAGACCCCAAAGGCTTACCATTAGCATATCCCAGACAGTCACCTACATATTGACTGGCAAGTACAACTTTAACTTTCCCATCCTGCACCAAACCATCGAAATGGATGATAGGTCCTTGGATAAATTCTTCCACTTCAAACTGTGCCAAATTGGGGTTTTCCCGATCCAACAAATCAATTCCGGTATTTCGCACATGTAAAGCTAAAAGCAATGAGTTAACAGAAGGAAATACTTTCACATTTTCGCTGGATGCACCATCAATTGGTTTGAGTACTACCTGGTCGTGCCACTTTGGAAGTTGTTCCAATTGTGATAGACACAAAAATTTCGGCACGCGAATTCCTTCTGCTGCTACCATCGCTTTCATGATGACTTTGTTGCGGACTTTTTCTACTTGCGCTAGGGTAGCTCCTGGGATACCAAAATGTTCTCGGATTTGAGCAGCATCGAGTAATTCGTATTCAGATAATGATATAACTCGCTCAAACTGCAACTGCTGTTGTTCCATCAACGCAATCACTTCATCTCCGGTTTTAGCAACCCCAGGACGTATCAACTTTCTACAGTTCAAAAAATCAGGAATATTAGTCAGCGCTGTTTCAGTACCAACATAAGTAACTTTGTGACGGTTATGATCTATGCCATGATGGTAATCAATTTTGTGATAGGGAATGCGGTGTAAAATCAAAATTTTCATTCTTTTTCCTCGGTTTTACTTACAACATAAGCAGGAAATAACGAAAGCATGAAAAGTACAAGTACTTATGCTTTTAGTGATAAGTCAGTACTCAGTAAATTATGCTAGATCATTAAGATCTCAGGATTTTCAAGATAGAATTACGCACAATTTGGTTTACCTGTCAATGCGTTAGTCCTACTTGCTTAAACAGCTAAAAACATCTTGTTTTTTTTCTTGATACAAGTAGGGAGCTATAACCTGCTTCCAACAATCACTAATGGCAGTCTTCAGGGCTAAAATATCTAGCTCGGCGTTAGGACTGTAAACACAAACCATTGCGATAAAATCACCATTATCCTTGGGAATGGCTCTCACCCAGTTTCCTAGACTCGGCAGAAGCGTGAAACCAAACCACTCCAGCTCGTGGTTAATTCCAGCTTTGTTGTATAAATCTAAAGCCTTTTTAAACAGACGTTCTGGTTCATATTCATCTGCTGCTAAGTCGAGATAACCGTCATGGGCAGAGCCAAGCATGATTGTAGCTGCAATTCCTTGGGGAGCAGGTAATTGCTTCGGCAAGGGTTGACCTAATGCTCTATCAACCCAAAGATGATAAAAATTCAAACCGTACACCCGTTCGGCAAGCGACCAAATTTTCATACCAGCAGGACGACGGTTGGGTTCCACAACAGCAGCTTGAGTAGCATCTGTGTCAATCTTGATTTCATTATGGAAAGGTCCATGACACTGCCCTACCAGCAGATTAGCTAGCTTCCCAACTCGAGTCAGTAAATGCTCTTGAGTTTGGCTCAGTCTAGCTGGTAAAATCTGACCAGTTTCTACCGGGTAACGACCACTAGCAGTGCATTTTTCTGTAGTAAAGCACAAGTGTCCCAGCCCATCAAAGGAATACTCCTGCTGCAATGGAATTACCTGTTCGCAGATAATGCCATCAGAGAAATAAGGCTCAACTTCTTGCAAAGCTTGCCGCAAGTCTGCGTTGGCATTTAGAAATACTACTCCCCGGTTATTTCCTTCACAGGCTGGTTTTAATACAACACCACCAGGGTAGCGACGCACAAATTCTATTAACTCGTCAGCGTTATGGATAGTGGTATGGGCAGGAATAAACATGTCTTGAGGTTCTAATATTGACCGATATTCAGCTTCGATCTGACGATAAAGAATTTTGGAAAAAGCCCCCCCTGCCAAAGTGGCATCATCTACAGGCAAGTTCAACTGTTCTAATAACTGGGCACCACTTTGAACTGCATTGTCGGAGAATACCAAACCACCCCGCAACTGTTTAAGAAAGGGAGCCAGTGCCTTAAGACCAGTAGTAACAAAGTCTGAGCTACGGGGATCTAGCGCTAATACAAGGTCAGCGATCGCATAATCATGCGGTTCTGGATTGGCACGCAGCAGAAGTGTTTTGATACCATAACGCTCATAAGCATACCGTCGCATAGCAACCACATCATCAATGCGGCTGAGGTTGTAATCAATAATCAGCAAAAAAGAATCGGAACTTTGTGTCATAGTCACTATATTGTTTTTGCGGTAATTTCATCCCGGCAATCTCAAATAGACAAACATCGTAGAAAAGACGTAGAGACGTAGCGGTTATTGCGTCTCTACAAGGGTTTCGGGCAATGCATAATAAGCGGTCGATGTCTAATGGTAAGTTGCCAATTGTGGTATTACTCGTAATCCACTTGAATGGCATTTCGAGATTCGATGAT
Source organism: Plectonema radiosum NIES-515 (assembly GCF_025753815.1). Classification (GTDB taxonomy): domain Bacteria; phylum Cyanobacteriota; class Cyanobacteriia; order Cyanobacteriales; family Nostocaceae; genus Hassallia; species Hassallia radiosum_A. The sequence goes on from NZ_JAOWRF010000001.1 coordinate 22,413, forward strand.
TAATTTTGGGAGCAGTTCATTTGTTTTGTTTTGGGGGATAGCCCATAAAACCTGTCCGAGAAACACTTCTCGTGCCATCTCTACCACCTCTGTACCTGTCTTTAAAGACACCTGGACTAAATCCGGTTCGAGGCAGCAGTTCACTTGTTTAATCGCACTAATCCGACCTGGTTTGGCAAAATAAACCCGAAAATAACTGCTCATTGCACTTGGTTGATAAGTTTCAGTACCCAGGTCAAAGTTTGCCAGTCGAGCTTTTTGCTGTAGCTTTTCCTCTGGTTTCTGATACAGCAGATTATCCAGCCATAATTGGGTCATGCTGACCCCCTGGGTCAATATACTGACACTGGGTGAGATTAACGCACCTCCAACTCGAGGATTGATTTCAATTACTTCCCAGCGATCGTTGTAACATCGTGCCTCCAGATGATAGCAACCCCATTGCAACTGCAACTCTTGGAAAATTTGGGCAGTCCAAGCTCTGGCTTTCTGTAGCTGCACCTCATCCAAGTGAATGGGTGGTGTAACACAGGCATTTTCCAAAACCGCACTCCCAGATTCGTCTATCTCCACTTTTTCATGAATGGCAACGACGAACATCTCCCCATCAACAGCAATAATCTCAAAGCTAAACTCCTGTCCAGCAATGTAATCTTCTGCCATAAAACCGCGATTGGCAGAAAATATGGAACGGTATGTCAAGTCGGTTGCTATCTCGCTTTGAATCTTTTCGATATCTTGCCAGCTTTTATCTGCGGTTAAGGGAAAAGTGCCGTAGGAAGCAATACCTGTCACTGGTTTAACAAAAGCAGGTTTAGATGAAGCTTGCAAGTTTGCCCATGTATGTTCGTCAAGTAATACACAATCAACTTGACTGAGACCTACTTGATGTAACTGCTGCCGTAATTCATATTTATTCAACAGCAGTTCGACTTGAGCTGGTTCCATATCAGCAATACCTAAAATTTGATTGGCTTTTGCCATGAGGGTGCGATACCCTTCCCAAACACTTAGGCAACAGACTATGTGGTAACCCTGTACTGCTAATTCTTGCATTACTTGCTCCACATCTTGCCATGTTAGTGCATGGGTTTGCGAAAGCGCAAACCACGCACTTTTTTCCTGCAATTCTTGAATCCGGTGGTTATTAGCCGACAGAGGAAGGGAAGAGAGTACAAAACTCTCTAACCCGCGTGTCGCAGCATTGCTAATCACCTCTTCGATAAAGGAGTAACCGCAGTGACTTAGCAATAAGACACCTGTTTTGCTCATAATTTCCTTATGCTACTAATTCTTTGGGAGCCGACTCAACGATATCTGCATAAATTTCACGGAAGTACATAGCCAGGATTTCCTGTTGTTCTTCCAGGTATTTCTTCAGGTTGGCAATGTCTTGCTCGTTCTTGATGATGTAACGAATGGCATTCCATACCTCACCTGGATGGTCATCATTAGTATCGGTATAAGAATGAGCAATTTGACCGCCAATTTGGTTCTCACCAATGGATTTTTTCATGGCATCAATTTTTTTCGGCTCCATTTTGACGTTGACATATTCCACGAGATAGGAATAAGCCAAAACACCAAGGGAACCTTCGTGATCCAATAGATAAGAGAAGAAACCAACTAATAATTTGGTAGATAGGTAGGGTTCAGTATTCAGCAAATCTTCACGGGATACACCAGCTTTCTCCAAGTCCTGGATAAACAGCTCATCATGCAACATTTCTTCCATTTCGTAGTTTGCCCAAATCTGCGCGGCTTCTGGACTTTGTTTGGCGATTTCCGCTATGGCTTTGGATTCAACTACCCGTAAAAGGCGAATACGCCAGACAGTTTCAATCAAGTGGCGTTGATAATACCGTTGATTTACTTGTTCGTCTTCAAAGTGGTTAGCAAAAGGAATTGTTTGTTGCCATTTCTCAATTTGCCGATCGAGGAAAGCATCAATTTCCTGACGCAGATTAATAGATCCGACTGGATTTAAGAAAGGTTTTTTACGAACTAAGCCAGTATTTTGACAACGATTCATGTTTAGTCTCCTGTTAGTGGTTGACGTTAGTGAGAATGGGAAAAAATTAGTCAAAAGTCTAAAATTTAGACACGAAATAGCATTCCCAGGGCTAATTGATACCAAATCCAGTTTTTAATCCCCTTTATTTTTTAGCCCCACTCAACGCAGACTTTGTTTGTCTAGCTCCAATCTTATAGACTGAGGAAAAAGAGGGTGTTAAAAGATTAGTTGGGATAAAATCTAGGTTTTGGTAATTGTTTATCTAGTTAGAGAGACACGATAAATCGCCGTCTAAATCAGAAAATTTATCCGTCAATTAGTCCTTGACGCACTACTAGTCCCTGATAAAAAATTTGCTTGACTGTCAAATCAGCGTGACTAGGCTCTTTCATTGTAAGTAGCTGTTCGAGCCAATATGGCAGAGCAGTAACCGTTCTAGGGTCACTAAATATCGGCACTTGCGTGTTTTTGTTCCAGATGATAACACCACTCATTGGCTTGTTCGCCTTCAAAGGGTATTGCATCAGAAACATTGTGGCTACTTCTATCAATGTTTGGTTCGATGAAGGCATCGATTTGCTCACGCAAATTTGCAGATTCTATTGTTTCTAAAAAAGGTCTGCTACTGTCTAATTCTGTGTTGGAACAAAGGTTCATGTTTGATTTAGTGTTAGTGATTGACGGTATTAGAGGTGAATCAAACAGTCTAGCTGCCAATTTGTCGAATCGTGACATCGCCTTGTAAACGACATTGACAGGCAAGTCGATAGCGCTCTTCGGGATAACCTAAGGTGGTCAAGAATCCCCGTTCTATATAATTGGCATCAGTAAGATTTGGTATGCCTTCCAGTACTTCAATAACGCATACGCCACAGGCTCCAGCGCGACAGCCAAAAGGAATAATAGTTTCATTGACTTCTTCCAAAATAGTCAGGACTGAGTTCCGAGGTAGCTCGATTAATTCACCAGAAGGCTTAATTAATACATTTGGCATACATCTTTTTGTTGCTTGTTGTTCAGATGAGGGCAAAACCGATTTGGTTGCACATTAGTTGGAGTTTGATAATACCAACTATGGTTTTCATAACCAATAAATATAGTTTGTCTTGCCCTGGTGCTCATTTCGCAGGTGTAAAAATATTCCGTTTTACCTCCACGTTTATATATAGTTTCATTGAAATCAACTTGTGCATTCTCTGTGTTTGAATTATTTGTAGCACTTGATTACATCTATATCCTGGAATACAGTTTCAGGTTTTGGCATCACCCCAGAGGGTACTCTGTGGTGAAATAAGTAAGTCGGCATATTTTCTTGGTGCAAGATGTGAGTTAAACTTTTAGCACCCAAGCATCGCGAGTTTCCATACTGACAAAAGATGCGGGCACGATTTCCAAATCTACGCCCAGTGCTTTGAAAGTCGCACGAATAGCCGCAGCGTGTGCAGACTCAGTTGCGCCAATACTTGCCCCAACAGTAATCAATTTTGGGGTTTTCAGCTTGGCGATTTCTTGAGTGTAGGCGATCGCTGCATCTGTTTCCAAAGCGAGTGCTAATTTGGCGATATTCACATCACTATCGACGTTTCCCTCACCCTTTTTGATGTAGGATGAAACATCATATTTCGATTCTGCTTTTACCGGAGTTCCGCCCATACTACTGATAGCGGCTGCTAAAGCATCCCGATGTTTTTTATGATCGGCTTGGTTGCGTAAAGCAAGAGCTAAAACGGCTTTGCCAACATCGGTATTAGTTAACTTACCAGCGGCAAAACTATAAGCCCAAATTGCCTGGTGTTCGTAGTAAAGAGCATTGTTAAGAATTTTTACATCATCCCGCATATTTTTTGCTGGTTGAGCATCTGCTTTCTCAGCAATCAGCGGTAAACCCAATGCACTCGCTACACCAATAACTCCCCCGCTGATTATAATATCACGGCGCGAGAATATGTTTCGGCGAGAAGATTTTTTAGTTAAAGCGCGATCGTCCATGAGTTAGTCTCTCCTACGTGATGTTATGGTTGTTTTTTGTACTCACACCTTGCACCACGCTTAACTTGCGATGCCCCGCAAGTTAAATATCAAAGAAATACACTATGATAAAATCCTTATACAGTAAGGATTATGAGATGTGTTTCTTATAATTCGTGTACATTCGGAGTAGCTTGTTCACAACCAATAGTCGTAGTTTGTCTCAACTAACTATTCACTTTCCAGGTCAATCACCGCTCACTTTGTGTTTATTTTTTGCTAGGTTGATAGTCTTTTTGAGGCGTTGCATAATTTTAGGATGAATCGTAAAGATGTTCCACATGCTTCGTCTCTACAATATGTCAAATTTATCGACGTGTATTGTCAAATCCCAAGCGACAATATGCAACGCCGTAATAGGCTATTTAAGAATCTCAGTCGCTTCAGCGCTGAGAATGTCAAATAGTTGTCATCCTTATGTTACAAGGCAGACAAAATTGATAAATACGGCTTTTGAGTGAGTGAATCCGATTTTGGGAATAATCTTCATGGTGTTTGTGATTATCAAAACAACATGACAGCGCGATCGCTTCCAAAAATTCTGGTATTTTGCGGCATTTTGTCTGTATTCTTGACATTAATGCCAGTATATGCAACGCGAACTGCAAACACAATTAACACTTTGCGTATTCAGCAGCAACAAGTTAAACAACAGCGTCAAAATGTTGTCAAAGAACGCGATCGCTTAACAAATCTTCAGCAAGAAGCCCAACATCGCTTAACTGGTTTAGAAAAAAATCTGCAAACTACTGACAGTCACATTACTGACAGCGAATTCCGGTTAAAAGTTGCAACTGAAGGTCTTCAACAATTACAAGCTGATTTAGGTATAGCTCAACAGAACTACCAAGATAGACAAATAGCGACAATTGGGAGATTGCGCTTTCTCCAACGTTCCCCAGCATCTGTTGGATGGGCAGTTTTACTACAAAGTCAAAATCTCAGCGATTTTCTTGACCGTCGTCGGCAATTAAGGTTAGTTTATCAAGCTGACCAGAAAATTTTAGCAAAACTCACTCAACAAGCAAACCAGATAAAGAAGCAGAAAACCGATGTAGAAGAGCAAAAAAATGAGATTGCTTTGATTCGTCAGCAGCTGTTAGCGCAAAAAGCCGATTATCAAGGACAAGCAGAGTTACAGTCAGATTTAATTCTACGCTTAAATAGCGATCGCCTAGCTTTAGAAGCAGCGCAAAACCAGCTTGACAAAGATTCTGAAGCAATAAGTGTTTTAATTCAACAAAAAGTCGCCGAAGCGCAAAATAAAACTAATAGCCGTAACAGCATCATTCTGCGCGGAACTGGTATAATGGCATATCCTAGCGATGCTTCTACTAGCAGTTCTTTTGGTTGGCGAATGCATCCTGTTTTAGGATATCGGCGCTTTCATGCAGGTTTAGACTTTGCCGCTAGCTATGGCAGTACAATTCGCGCCGCAGATTCGGGAACGGTGATTATGGCTGGGTGGTATGGTGGTTATGGCAACGCACTCATTATCGACCACGGCAAAGGCATTACTACATTGTACGGTCATACCAGCCAATTGTTCGTTTCCGAAGGGCAAACAGTGCAGCGAGGACAAGCGATCGCCGCAGTTGGTTCCACCGGTTTATCTACCGGTCCTCACCTCCACTTTGAAGTCCGTTCATCCGGTACACCCGTAGATCCCGCAAATTTTCTTTCTTAGTGCGAGTTTTTGTTGATGTAAATCGCGCCTGTGTGTTATTCTAGAGAAGAATATGGGCGCGTAGCTCAGTGGATAGAGCAACAGATTCCGGTTCTGTGGGTCGGGGGTTCAAATCCCTCCGCGCTCGTTTTTGGATTAATATATTGTAAATGATAGTCTTGACAAACGCTCATGAGACCAAATGGAGCGGGATAATTTCAAGATGACCAGGGTTTATCTAGACACAAGTATTTATAACCGCCCTTTTGATGACCAAACACAGCCAAAAATATTTTTGGAAACACAAGCAGTCATCTTAATTTTACAATTGGTCGAAGCAAAATTAATTGAATTAGTTAGTTCCTCGGTTTTAGAATATGAAAATAGCCGCAACTCTTTTTTTGTCAATCAGCAGACAATGGAAAGATACCTACAAATGGCTACAATGAAACAAGAGGTCAACGAAGGCATAAGGGAAAGAGGCGAACAACTAGAGCAACAAAAAGTAAAAGCAATTGATGCTCTCCACGTAGCCTGTGCAGAAGCATCTAACAGTGATTATTTCATAACTTGCGATCAAAGACTAATTAATCGCTGTCGTGGATTAGCACTTAAAGTTATCAATCCCACAGAATTTATTTTAGAGATGGAAGATGACAATTAAAGTTATTAACGAACAACAAGTTTTACAAGAAGCAATGCAAGTTTTGATGACGCACTTAGAGCCATCTAAAGTATTGAAATTTTGGGCAGCTTGTCAACTAGGTGACGGTGATTATCTCAAATTGAAAGAGCAAATGTTTGAGAAAGAGACCGTTGCTAGTCTTTATGGCAAAATAAAAGCTTTTCAAGATTATAAATAAAATTTTATCGCCAAATATAGATAATAAACCTTCTACTGTTTTTGGCTCTAGCTTACAGGTAAAACAATTTTTCAATAATTGGATAGTGTTTTATTCAAAAATTTTGTAAACCCTAACTTTCTCAGCTTAGAGTCTATCTCACCTTGAATTTGAGAAATTTCCTTCTTGATATCATCAAGGTTATTAATCTGCCGTTTTATAGAATCAACATTATAAAATTTAATTTGAATCTCTCCGGCAATAATTTTTTCTAGTTTTACCTTCCAATTATTATTTACTCTCATAAATTTAAATTTTGTTACTTATTAGCTATTTGAATCGGCATAACTATAGCATTTAAAATTAGGTAGTTTCTTGAGTAAAATAACTTAGTTAAACAATATATTTAGATTTTTATAATCCACAATAATGATTAAATTTTCTTCTTAGCAAAAATTGCTGGAACAAAAACTTTTGTTTTTTAGTTTATTTTTTACGTATTTTAAAGAATGGGTGTGGAACCTTCAATAAAACCCTTACGAAGTGTTAAAATTACAACTTCCGATCAATTTGTGCATGGACTAGAAAACAGGAGAATCTGATGACACAAAAACGGGTGGTAGTTGTAGGTGCAGGTTGGGCTGGTTTAGGTGCAACTTACCACTTAGCCAAACAAGGTTACGATGTGACGCTTCTTGAAGCAGGTGCTAATCCTGGGGGACTGGTGGCAGGTTGGAAAACAACAAAAGGACAATCTGTAGAAGCGGGTGTTCACGGCTTTTGGTATCCTTACAGAAATATATTTTCTCTTATTAATGAACTGGCAATAAATCCCTTTACAACTTGGACTCGTTCATCTCAATATTCGCCTTTTGGTTTAGAAGTTGAATCGCCGATTTTTCAGGATTTACCGCGACTTCCTACACCTCTAGGAACATTTTTATATACACAATTTAAACGTTTACCGTTAATAGACCGAATCAGCGCTTTACCTTTACTTTATGCTTTAATTGATTTTGATAATTCCGATGAAGCTTGGCGACGTTATGACTTTGTGACAGCGCGGGAATTATTTAAAGATTTTGGTGTTTCAGCGCGGCTTTATCGTGATTCTTTTGAACCGATGTTGTTGGTAGGTTTATTCGCTCCTGGGGAACAATGTTCTGCCGCTGCAACTTTGGGAATGTTGTACTTTTTTATTCTCGCCCATCAAGCAGATTTTGATGTAGTTTGGTGTCGCGGAACTGTGGGAGAAAAAATATTTCGTCCTTGGGTAGAAAAAATTGAAAAAGCTGGTGCCAAGGGGTTAGCAAATCGCCGAGTTACTGACATAAGAGTTGATAATAATCGGGCAACAGGTGTTGTCTGCGGTGATGAAGTGTTTGATGCTGATGCGGTAATTTTTGCCGTTGGGATCACGGGGATGAAGAAAATCGTATCAAATAGCCCTAGCTTACAAAGCCGTCAAGAATTTAGAAATTTGAGCAATTTAGGGGCAATTGATGTTTTAGCAACTCGGTTATGGTTTGACCGGAAAATTGAGATTCCGCGTCCTTCTAATGCTTGTTTTGGATTTGATGCAACTACTGGATGGACATTTTTTAATTTGAATGAATTACATGACGAATATAAAAATGAACCTGGGACAGTTATTGAAGCAGATTTTTATCATGCGAATCAATTTTTGAATTTAAGTGATGAAGAGATTGTGCAGAGAGTTAAGCGTGATTTAGCAACTTGCATTCCGGAATTTAGGCAAGCGAAAGTGATTGATAGTAGTGTGATTCGTTTAGCAAATGCTGTATCTCACTTTGCACCTGGTAGCTATCGCTATATGTTGCCAGCTTCGACAAGTTTTGATAATGTATTTATGAGCGGTGATTGGATTGTTAACCGTCACGGTTCATGGTCGCAAGAAAAGGCTTATGTGACTGGTTTAGAAGCGGCGAATTTGGTAGTTGATTATTTAAAACAGGGTAAACCTGCGGAAATTTTACCTGTAGAAGCGGATGAAGCACATATTCAAGTTGCTAGAGGTGTTAATAAGATTGTGCGTGATTTGGGTAAGTCTATTTTGCCTGATTTTTGGTTGCCGTGATGGGAATTAAAAGATTATCTCACGCACTCGTAGCAGAGGCGCACTCGCAGTAGGAATGAACGCAAAAACTCTCTTTTCCTCTTGCTCCTTGGCTTCCTTGGTGTACGAGTGCGGTTCGTTTCTCTAATTGTGCAACGAAAGAAAATTACATCGGATTATTTTTGTAACTTTCAGGTACACCGATCGCAGACAAACCAGCGATCGCTCGTAAGTTTTGGCAGCGAATTAACTCGCTAAAATTTAAACCGGAACGTCCTTCTATTTTGGCAACCGTCTCAATTGCAGTTAACAGATGTTCTGCGGCTTCAGTTTCTGAGTAACCCCGACTCAGTGCGATTCTAATTGCGGCTGTATCAGCATTTAATTCTAATTCTTGGGAAGTATTAGTGCGCCAAATGCGAATTAAGGCGATCGCACTTAATCCCCCAGCGACAACTACACCTACCGCATCTTGTTGGGCTGATTCGATAAATCCGCCGAAAATACCCGCTAATACCACACCTTGATAAATATCGGCTTTAAACCACTTTACCCCGGTCAACCAGCTTATTGTCCGCAACAACAGTAAATCGCGTTGCGGTGGCTTTAGGCGACGCCACAAATCAAAGTTAATATATGTTGGTCGCTCCTGACTCCAGGGTAAGGGAAAAGAAGCATCAATCACTTTTGACTGTTCTGGTTTGCTGACGAGTTTCACCGTCATTCGACCAGAAGCAGGCATCACATCTAACAAACGACGAATTTCAACATTAGGCTCCATGATTAATATTATTAGGCATAATGAGCAATGAAATTAGAATTTTTGCTACATGGAAGCTTTTATTCCTATCCCACCTGAATGGACAAATCAGGCAATTCATGCTCATAAGTTTTGCTGTCCTAACTGCAAGGCAAGTAGTAATGATGCCGAAAAAGTTTGGCTTAATCGGCGATCGCCTGTAATTACAGAAGAACGTCGTCGCAAATGGCAAGAATTTTATAATTGTAACTGCGGTTGTGTCTGGTGGGCTTGGAGTAGCGATCGCCCTCCAACTGATTTATCCAAACAAGATAATCATCCCACATAACCAATTTTTCAACAAACAAAAGCCCGCCTACAAGCGGGCTAATATAAATTTACCTTACTATGAAAGCCCGCCTACGCGGGCTTTGTTTGTATAGCCCCAGACTTACAGTCTGAGGGCGATTTACACATGTGCGATCGCTCTTTCGCTAATACCAAATTTAAAAACTGAAAGTGGTACGCATTGTACCTACATAAATGGTGTCATTCCTATCATTATGCTCAGGAGTGAAAATCACCAATAAACCGGGAGTAATCGAAATATTGTCATTAAGTTGCAACTTGTAAAGACCTTCTAAATGGTAAGAGGTATTTGTATCTCTTAGCCCTCTACCATTAGAAATCACATTGGCATCATTGCTGGCAGTTTTGGGTGGTTGACCAAAGATCAAACCAAGGACGCTACCCTTTGAACCAAAATCTTGCAAACCGAAGCTAGCACCCCAGTAGTTTAATGTTGCACTATCACCGCTTCTAACGTTTATAGGAACACCGCTGACGGTTGAGTTAGCACTGCTCTGCGCTTCAGCATCAGTGTAACCATACCAACCATTAAGTAGCAACTTCGGGGTCAGTTTAAAAGCTGCTTCTACACCGTAATGATTAGCTGTGGTGGCAACATTACCAAAGGGTTGGTTCGCAATGCTGCTGCCTGTAAATTCAAACAAGCTGATGCCACTACCACTAGTCACACCATTAACAGTAGTAGTAGCATTTTGATAAGTACGTGCGTAAGTTAAACCGATATTGAACCTTGGAGTCGGTTGGAAAGCTACCTGAGCTAGAGCCGCATAGTTACCATCAAAAAAACCATTTCTATCCAAAGGACTGCTAGCTGTATTAGTACGTCCACCAGCTAGATAACCAACAGAGGCACTTATAGCTCCCTTGGGGTTAAGAGTTATAGTTGCACCTGCACCACCCTGACCTTGACGGTAGATGGGGCTGAAGCGACCATAGCGGGAGATAGCACCCTTACTAGTGCTGGAAAAGTAGGGGCTGAAGTTATTGATGTTTTCCCAAAATTCACCATTGTTTGCATCAACCTTGACACGTACTGCGTCAGTTAGGTTGAAAGCATAGTTGATTTTCTCTGCCTGGAGATTGTTACCAGTGTCGTTCTCAAATATTAAACGGGACATAGCAGTACCCGTTGAAGCGTTACCAAGACTACCATTGTTGTTGGCAATGATATTTCCTGCTTGCAAACGAATTTGTAACTGGTCTTTTCCAGTGAAACTGGAAAGCAAGTTCAAACGAATCCGCTCAGAGAAAGTCGTGTTGGCATCTAAGTTCCGGCTTGGTGCGTTCGGATTCGCTCTGAGTGTAGCAGCGCTGATTGCTGGGTTATTACCGAAAGGCTCAGACAAAACGAAAATCGCTTCTCCAACTAATTTAGTGGTAGTTGAGAATTGATTTGCCTCTAACTCAGCGGTTCTCGCTTCTAGTCCATCTACACGACCACGCAGAGTTGCCAATTCAGCGGAAAACTCTTCTTGCAAGCGCTGTAAGGTCGCTAAGTCTTCTTTTGTCACCAAGTCAGCGGTAGCTGTGGCAATCAATTCGTTAACGCGGTCTAAACAAGCATTCAAACCAGCCGCAAATTCATAACGAGTTAATGCACGGTTGCCGCGATAAGTGCCGTTTGGGTATCCAGCGATACAGCCATAGCGCTCAACCAGAGATTGTAATGCTTGGAATGCCCAATCTGTAGGCTGCACATCAGAAAACTGAGATACTGATGTTACCTGACCGATGTTGTTAGACTCTTGGGACAATTGGGAAACAGAAGTTGTCTCTTCTTTAACTTCTGCTTTGACTTCTGCTGCTAGGACGCTGTTTGCCGCTAAAAATGAGGCAGCCGCAACTAATGGACTTAGTTTAAAAACGTTCCACAGAGGTTTTTTCATTTTTTTTACTTTCACTCACACCTATTTGATTTAATCGAATAAATTTCGATAATCATATTACAGTAATTATACCAGATAATATGATTAATATTCACTTTGATATAGGTAATTTCTGAGTAATATTGTTGACGGCTTCACTCAACAAGTTGAAAGTCTCCTTTTAACTAAGCTAATCGCCGATAATTGTTCTGAGGTTAAGTTTAGGTCAAATTAATATTTAACAACAATGCCAACAAGCGTCTCGATCTGAAAATTTTTGAATGATAGCGCAATTGCTCTACACCGATTTTGCTCATTCACTGAAATTGAAGCATTTTCAATAGTCTTTTTCTAGTTCCCGTCAATAGTTCCCGTCAGAGGATATTTATGGGAGCGATAACTTCCTATATTCAGGTTGTCTGTATTGTCAAGTATAGTAACTAGATTAATCAACAAAATATTTCACAACTTGCTCTCAAGTAAGCGATCGCTAATATGGTCTTCAGATTCGGTGACTTACCATAAGTTGTCAGCGAATCTAACTTTTCACGCTCCTATTTCAGACTTTTTTTCATAAATTAGGACTTACGTCAAATCATCATCAAACTAACTCCTCCAGACCACAGATAATTCCGAGATACTTTCGGCACTTCAAACTTCCGTGAAACACAGAGTAATTATTTCATCTAGTCTTGCGTAAGCCCTCACCTAGAAACTTTCATTATTTATTAAACCAGAGTGTCGATACCACACACAAGTCAGCTACGACACATAATTACACTATTTTTTTGCCCCTTGATTGGGAAAACATAGAACAATCCTGCGTTTGTAGCGTAACATTTTTCCTTGTTCCTCAAACTGCTGTAGCAGCCGTGTTACTGTCACCCGTGTTGTATTTAAAACTTCGGCAATTTCTTGGTGGGTAACATTCAAGTCAATTAGTTTGCCTTGTTCGACCTCACGACCAAATTTTTCACTCAACCATACCAAAAATTGCCACAAACGTAGATAAATTGGCTTACGATGTACTATACTTAGTAATTCCTCTGCTTGTTGAATGTGGGATAATAAAGCATTCAAATCTTGATGCCAAAGGTGAGGTGGAATAACGCTTACCTCTACACTTGTCAAACATTCAATTTGGTAAGGTTTGACTGTGGATAAAGGATAACCAACTAAATCCCCTGGTCCCCAATAACCCAGAGTGATAAATGTTCCATCTTCACTCCATGTTAAGGTACGAATTGTTCCCCGCTGAATGCGCCAAAGTACATCATTCCGTTGGGGAATTATTTCTCGACGGTTAAATAACCTCTGGGGCAGTTGCTCATTTGCAATATTTAAGGGATTGTTAGATATAGGATTTGGTGTATTAATTGACGAATATGTCATGGAAGTTATCTCGCTTAATAGAAGTTGTTTAGAAGATTAAAAAATTATCAGAGGATGAACAAAACCCAATCTATACAAGGCATTTGGTGGCTAGAACACTCATCACCCAAAATTTCAGTCAAAGGATAGATGTTTTCTGAGAAAAACCGCTTTAAGGTAGATTCAAATTATTTGAATCATAGGCTAGTCTAAAATTAGATTGCCAAATAGTGTGTGAAAATTATTCAACTAATAATTTGAGCTGGTAAAACCGCCTGAGGAAGCGTTATTAGGATCGCATGGTAGCTTTTAGAAGTTATTACATGGGATTAGCATATATTGTCATGGGAATTTTATATATAGATGCCGCTTAAAATTTGATAATGGTTTGGATAAGAATTCTTTGATGAAATTATGATTAGCCTACTGCTATTAAAAATTATTGTCAAGTAGGCGAAGATTTAGTAATAGCAACAACTGCTGGTTTCGGTGGAGAATTGGGAGTTTTGCTGGGCCAATTAGAACCAATGGGAACTTGGCGAGTTTGCATAAATTCCTCACCTGTGGTAGTGGTAATTAAAATTTCTCTGCTTAGTAAAGCTTGGTTTTTACGGGTGCCGTTGGTTTCACCTGGATGCTGGACTGAGAGGAACATTGTTTGCTCGTCTTGAGTGAAGCAGGGACCTGTGGTTTCGCATTCCATAGGTCCTATACCAAATAGAAAAGCTTTACCTGCTTCTTTACCACTGGTGGGAATAAACCAGATAGCGTTATTACCAAACAAACCGGATATGTTAGCAGGTTTACCTTGGTCATTAATGCGACTTGTGATGGCGCTATTCATACTACCACTCGATACATCTGTTACCATCCAGACATTTCCGCTACGATCTAAAAGCAAATTATCTGGATTGGCAAAACCCATACCACCTGCTGCGGGTTCCCCTCCTGTTGCTAACATTTCCCATTTAAATTTATCGGCTGCGGGTTCGTTGTTATCTTCAGTTAAACGCATCACCCAGCCATATTCATAGGGTGCTTCACCTTTAGGACTTTTGAAAATTCTGATATCTGAACCACCCTCTTTATCGGAAGAACCAGAGGTAAAGCTAATATATAAATCGCCGTTAGGAGCAATTTCCGTATCTTCTGGACGTGCTGTACAGGTCGCACCGGCTGCATTTGCGGCATAATGTGCGTCAATTAAAATTGCACCTTGCTGTTCTTCAGTATTACCTGTGTAAAGGTCGCCTAATTTTTTGTAGTTTTGTTTAAACTGGGTAATCTCTTCGTCTTTGGTGATTTTTAGATTAAATCCTTCAATTGGTTCTGGTAAAGGTTGAAAACCGGCTTTGCTTTTTGTCGCACCTTTTGGTAAGCGGATGAGGTTTCCACCGATTAGCTTAGGAACATCTGGATCTACGGGTGTGTCTGCTTTTAGGGGAATCCAGCGACCGGTACCATCAGGGTTAAATTTGGCAGCATAAAGCATTCCTTTTTGCAACAGTTGGGAATTAGCTTTATCTTTGGGGTTGGTGACGCGATCGCTACTCACAAATTTATATATATGTCCTCCCCTGCGATCGCATCCAGAATAAAATGCTAGTTGTTTGCCGATTTCAACCCGCACACCAACCGCTTCGTGATGATATCGTCCTAACCAAGTGTGTTTTGTCCCGTAATCATTCTCTTTTGCTGGATCGACTTCTACAATCCAACCATATTTATTTCCCGCTAATCCGAAAACGTTACCTTGTCCTTCAAGTCCTTCATCACTCAAAGCAAAAGGTCTTTTACTTGGGTCTAAGGACGTTCCATCAGCATATACTGGTTCTGGTACTTGTGATTGAAAGTTTTCTTCTGCACTCAATACTGTACCCCAAGGTGTTGTTCCACCAGCGCAGTTAGCGAAAGAACCGATGATGCGATCGCCTAATTTATCAATATATCCCTGTCCTTGCTTTTTGCGAAACACCGCTACCCCAGGACCGGTTGCTTTTAAATAACGCTTGTCTTCTAACCCAGAAATTCCACTAATTCGGCGATCGCTTGCAGAATTAGTTCTTTCCCATTTACCTTTCTCTGTTTTCCGAATTGAGATAATCCCCAATCCTTGATCTAAAAGCGCTTCTGAACAGATTTCCTTGATTTTCGCTTTGATTGGGTCATTATCTGCCAAAGCATAGGCATTAATTTCATTTTTACTATTCTTTTTCAGTGCTGTTTTTACCTCTGCAAATGGTAATGATTTCCCTATTACTTGCTGATATGTCTGCATCCACGGGATCGCACTGATATATTCAAAGTTAACTGAAAGATATCCTTCGTTTTCAGATGTCGGGACAAAAGATAAATAATCGTTGTTGTAACCAAACCGCGAATCACCTACTTTATCACCCCAAGCTGCAATAACTTGGTATTGAAAACCTTGTGGTAGTACTAAATCATCTACTACTTCATAGGTGCTGTAAATTTCTTTTTGCTGTTCTGGTTTTAACCCAGCCGTTTCTAAGGGTATAGCACCTTTTACCGGTTGAAATAAAAATGAACTTACCGTGGTAGCTGCTTGCTGTAATGTATTTTTTTCACATCCACCCACGGAGCCAAGTGCTACTGCACCTGCACTTCCTCCCAATAACAGCAAGAATTCCCGACGTTTGATACTCATCAGTTTTATCAATTACAGCATAAACTTCAGTGAGATATGAGATAACATTCAGCACTTTGGTCTTTGGTTACTTTAAACGTCAAAGATTAAGAACAGGTAAGCTTTTCGTGAAATGTATGTTATTTAACAAATATTTGATTTACTTCAGCCAAAATATCTGCGTAATATGTCCTTTTCTATACCTGTGCCTCCGGAATCTAAAAATCAATTTTCTTTCTTAGCTGATTATTACTTTAATTTTTACAGTTAAACGTCATGTATGTTTTTCTAACTAAACATTAATTTCTCGTCACACATTACCAAAAAAATTCTGGAAAACCGGTATCCAATACTACAAAATTTCTCAAAATTCTGAGTAGTGGGTAATAGACATCTCCACAAATTAATTATGCGTTGTCCTAAACCCTTGATTAGACGTAGCAGTGCTACGTCTAATCAACAGACGTAAAGCGTGGAACGTCTAATAGACATCTGTTGGAAATTAATTATGCGTTAACCAGAATCCTTGTAGAGACGCGAAATTTCGCGTCTCTACATTGTTTTCTGGAGATGTCTAATCAACAGACGTAAAGCGTGGAACGTCTAATCAACAGACGTAAAGAGTGCTACGTCTAATCAACAGACGTAAAGAGTGCTACGTCTCTACATCCTAATGTTTAATTCACCGTTACCCGTTCTGAATTAACCGCGTTGACCGGTAACGATGTATGCTACTCGTTGACCGATGTTAGTGGCATGATCTGCCATACGTTCGAGACAACGAATTGCTAAAGCTAGCAAAACAATTGGTTCAACGACACCGGGGACATCTCGTTGGTAAGCTAAAGTTTGATAAACGCGATCGTAGGCATTATCTACAGCATCATCTAAACGTTTGATGTTGCGTCCACTGACTTCATCCAAATCTGCCAAAGCCACCAAACTAGTAGCTAGCATTGCCTGGGCGTGGTGAAACATGAGGGCAATTTCTGGTAAAGTATGATGAGGCGGATAAGGAAAGATTTTGATCGCAATTTCAGCTAGATCCTCAGCATAATCGCCGATGCGTTCTAGGTCGCGCACCAGTTGCATAATAGCACTCAAAGAGCGCAAATCTTTAGCAGTAGGTGCTTGCAGCGTCATAATCGCCGTACAATCTGATTCTATTTGTTTATAAAAGCGGTCAATTTTTTTTTCTAATCGGGGGAGTTCCGCAGCTGCGGTTAAATTCCGGGCAATTAAAGCTTGGTGACTGAGCCGAAATGATTGTTCGACCAAAGCACCCATACATAATACATCCCGTTCTAAACGTCTCATAGCGCGTGCTAGCTGCGGTCTTTCAGGATTGGGACTATCAAGGACTGCTTTGGTCATTTTTGGTCTCAAACATGAAGATATTGTTTAACTATAGTTTTGGCAATGTGAGTTTGCCACTATTTCTGGAAATACGACTTGCAGCCATGCACCTTTTGTTTGGGGATGATTCATGGCTTTAATTGAACCTCCGTGTGCCTGGATGATTTGTTTCACGATCGCCAAACCTAAACCAGTTCCAACAATTCCCGTTTTTGAATTTGTAGATGATTGTGATTCACGACTTCTAGCTGTATCTCCCCGATAAAATCGCTCAAAAACATAAGGCAAATCGCTTGCCGAAAAACCAAATCCAGAATCTATTATATTGATTTCCAGACATTGGGGAGAAGAATTGTCACTATAGTTATTGTTTTTCGGGATGATTTTCGCCTCAATGTGAATTTTTGTCCCAGGGGGACTGTATTTGATGCTGTTATCGAGCAAATTGAGAAATACTTGGTAAATCCGCGATTTATCTGCTTTAATCCACAGCTTTTCGTGTCCGGAAGAGTCAATAGTAAGTTCCTGTTGCTGTGCTATGGGTTCTAGTGTTGCCCAGACAGAGGCAATTAGCGATCGCACTTCTACTACTTCTGGATGTAGTTGAATTGCAGGGTTCGTTTCCATTTGGGTCAGTTCTAACCAGCTATGCACTAAGTTGATTAGTCGATCAACTTCTTGCATTAAGCGGTCAACCCAACGATTTAAAGGTGATTCTAAGCGGTTTTGTAATGTTTCTACAACCAGACGAATGGAAGTCAGGGGAGTTCTCAGTTCGTGTGCCAGATCGGAAAATGCGCGATCGCGTGCTGCGTTCATATCTAGCAGTGGTTGGCGATTTTCCAGAAATACCCCCACTTGTCCATTGGGTAAGGGCAAGCTGGATGCTCGCAAAGCGAGTGATTTTAATTCTAATATGGCTGCGGCGCTCTCATAAGAGGGGTGAAACACCCATTCTTTGATTTGGCAAGAAGAGCGATCGCGCGTTTGCTCAATTAACTGATCCAGTTCATAGGATCTTACCAGCTCTAGCAATAAGCGCACCTGTCCTGGTTGCCACCTTTGCAAATACAATATCTCCCTTGCCTGATGATTGCACCACAGCAGTTGATTTTCTTCATCAACTTGCAAATATCCCACTGGTGCAAAATCCAGCACTTTTTCATAAGTTTGCAGCGACTGCTGTAAATTTTGCTGATGCTGCTCAACCAAGGCAATTTCAGCCCGTAAACGAGGAATCAGCGGTAGCATTACCTTGGTTGAGTGGGTGGCAAAAGGTCGCAGGACTCGTCCCAAATAGCGATTTAGTTGAATTTGTTGCCAAATCCAAAACCCAATGCCTATGGCTAAACCCAGAAAAAAAACCAATACCAGCATCGCGAGTTTTTAGTTACTTGATGACAACTAAAAACTAACAACTATCCGAATCAATTATCCAAATCGATAGCCAAAACCTCTCACAGTCACGATATATTCTGGACGACTAGGGTCTTGCTCTAATTTTTCGCGTAACCAGCGGATATGAACGTCTACAGTTTTACTATCCCCGACAAAATCTGGTCCCCAAACTTGATCTAGCAATTGTTCTCGTGACCATACCCGACGAGCATAACTCATGAACAATTCTAAAAGGCGGAACTCTTTAGGCGATAGATTCACTTCTTGACCCCGAACCATGACGCGACACTCTTGGGGATTTAATGTTACTTCTTTATAATGTAAAACCGGCACTACCGGCAAACTGCTTAAGCGTTGACGTCGAAGTAAAGCTCGACAACGAGCGACTAACTCCCGCATACTAAACGGTTTAGTCAGATAGTCATCTGCCCCGACTTCTAAACCTAAAACCCTGTCAGTTTCGCTACCTTTAGCACTCACCATCAAAATTGGTACTGGATTTCCTTGATGACGCAGCAAGCGGCAAATATCCAGTCCATTGATTTGAGGTAGCATCAAATCAAGAATAACTAAGTCAAAAACAATATCTGTTGAGTTGGGTTCAAAATTTTTGAGATATTCTAAAGCCGTTCGTCCATCAGAGGCAGTTACCACCCCGTAACCCTCCTCCTCCAAAGCGACAACCAACATTTCCCGAATTAATTCTTCATCTTCTACCACGAGAATGCGGCTGGTGTTTGCAATCTCTGCTCTAGGAGAATACTTAGTCAACTCACTTGTATACATCGGGATCACAAAGTTTGGGGCTTGTGGCTGTATCAATACAATTATCTTATATCAGTGTCAGCACTAAAGTTAAAGAATTTTTGGAAAAAATTGTGACCGAAATCACATGCTTATTTAAGATTTTGACGCACTCCCCCGCATGAATGACGGGGGATTCTGGGTTGAAGCAGCAATTGCAGGTATACCCGTCTTACATTGCCTCGCCCACTGGGCAACGCCCTGCCCAGAATATATATCTTACCATTAACGGCTGAATAAATGAGCCATTGCGAAGAACGCGGTTAGAAGCGACAGTCACGCAAGTGGCGTTCAGCCATCCGCTTATATCCCCCGCATAAATGACGGGGGCTTTACGCATCAAGATTCGTAAGATTTTCTTCTTGCATCAAAATTTTTAATAAAGCAGCGGCACCGATTTGCTCAGAAACTGCATTCGCATCCCATTTTTTGTCAGAGATGAACTTACCTTTGGTATAGAGGTTGGTACCCGACCACAGATAAGGGGTGAGAACATCTGGATGGTTTAGCCTATAACCAAAACCGTTGTATTGCTCAATTTGCCAAAGCTGTGCTGGTAAACTCCAATCTTTTACTTTGTCTAAATCTTTGCCTCCTTTTGTTAAAGCATCTATAGCACTTTCTTCCCATGTGTAGCCTACATCCCAACCGTGAATGGGGTCGGGGACTGGTCTACCTTCTGGGACATTTACGGTACGTTTTTTTAGTGAATCACCGTTGTGCAGATGTTTGCTAAAGCTAAGAGAGGATTCCATATTGTGGATGACCGCAATAAAGTACCAAGGTACATTAATTTTTTGGGCGATCGCAAGGTAGCGATCGCGATTGAGAGCGATTTTCGCAACTATCTGCTTAGTAGTATCTAATTGGTCAGATTTGATTTGACACATGAGCCAAAGCTTCTGATATTCCGGTTTGAGATCGCGAAGACGAATTGATACTTCTGTCATTTTTCTTCCCTCAAATGAGAACACAGACTTTCCTCCGTGTTTTGAAGTTAGCTCATTTCTAAACAAATTGATTTTTTTATCCAAAAAATTAACCTTTTCTGATTTTTTGGCTGATTGCGTAGACGCTAGTACAAAAAAAATAAAGTATAAAATAAATCAATTTATCTAGTCATATTTTCAAACATTTGTCAATTTTTTAATCAGTAGCTGGCTTGAATTTAAATGTTTGTAGTCAAAAAAATTACTTTGTTTGACTCGAAATTGGCGCTTAATAAAAATTAATAATTTCGCTCAAATTATCTACCCAAGGGTATATTTTCAAAGAGAACCTATTTACAGACAATAGAAAATCTGGTTTTTGGATCACAACCAGTCATCGTCACTTAAAAATTTTCACGCATACAAACTAATAGATATCTCCAGAGTCATACGTAGAGACGTTGCATGTGCTACGTCTAATCAAGGGTTTCGGGCAACGCATAATAAGCATAGCCGTCGATGTCTAATAGACATCTCCAGAAAACAATTATTGTGACGTAGCACAGAATAGTCTCTTGGGGTTTGGACAACGCATAGTTCATTTATGGAGATGTCTATTAGACATCTCCGAAAAAGAATGTAGAGACGCGAAATTTCGCGTCTCTACAAGGGTTTTGGTTAACGCATAGTTCATTTATGGAGATGTCTATTGTTTTCTAACAGATGTCTAATAGGTGCATAACTTATTGAGCTTTGCACCTATTAGTTAGCAGATGTGATCAATAAGAGTTGAAGGGACAATATGAAATTACAAGAGTTTTTGGGAACAGATGAGAAGTATGGCAATGATGCGATCGCTCAAGATTCAGACTTGGCTCATCAAGTTCAGATACAATTAATTGGCTTAGGTCTGTTGGAACCTCCTGCTGACGGGAAGTTTGGACCGATTTCCGCAGCAGCACTGAAAAAATTTCAAAATTTAACCAAGACAGGAGAAACTGAATTTTTAGGAAAAGTCACAGCTAAAGCACTGATTGAAATCAAACCCGGATCGCTTCCTAAAACTCCTTTAAAATTAGGTAATGATCTTCCAAGCCGGATTGTTAAATATATGCAATCTAAAGATTATACCATATTCACCGAACCGAAAGAATATAATATTGTTTACGTTGAGGGCATGAATGAAGACGGCAGCCTCAATGATGATGCACCGAATGAATTTAACGATCGACGGATAGTCATTGAAGTCGTCGATGGTGTTCCTCAAATCGTCAACCACTGGCAAGCTACCACCGAACCAGGCAATAAGTTTACCTTGACGCCAATTAATGATTTAGGAGCAGCGAGAATTCAGTTTGGGCAATATAAAGCTTGGCGTGTTGGAACCCACAACATCGGCAGATTCGATCCTCACGAAGCATTAGTGCAAGCTGGCACGATCACTGTTTGCCGAGACTTAAATAAAGATTTTAAACGAACTGGCGACAAATTAGACAAAGGTGATGATTTTGCGATTAATCAACACTGGGGTTTTGATGCTGATAAGAATAATGTTGGCAATACCAGTGCAGGTTGTTTGGTGGGACGCAGACGCGAGGGACACCGCGAGTTTATGGAGATAATAAAAGGCGATCGCCGTTATGTGAGTAATTCTAACTATGTATTCTACACCACAGTTATTCCTGGGGATGAATTAGTCAAGGCATTCCCAGCATAAGTCATTCATGAGGGGGAAAGGGGCAAGAAATATTTCTCCCCTTGCTCCCCCTGTTCAAATCCCCATTAGACATCTCCAGAATTTAATTATGCGTTGCCCGAACCCAAGAGACTATTCTGTGCTACGTCTCTACATTCTTTGTCTATTGGACATCTCCATAAATTAATTATGCGTTGCCCGAACCCAAGAGACTATTCTGTGCTACGTCTCTACATTTTTTGTCTATTGCCCAATTGCCGCTTTCATCCTTAAGAATTCTCCTTTTGAAGTAAGTGTCCTGGCGGCAGGAATGCTATTTTAAGGATGAATTCACTCACATGCAAAGTATCCATGACCGCTGCTGTCTACCTAGAAAACGTTTACAAGCTATATAACAATGTGCCTGTGGTGAATGACCTTTCATTCTCAATTGAAGTCGGCGAGATATTTGGTCTACTCGGTCCTAATGGTGCAGGTAAATCTACGACAATTCGGATGCTAACCACCTTAACGAAACCATCCCAAGGGCGGATTTCAGTATCTGGATATGACGTGGTAAAACAACCCATATTGGCAAAGCAAAGCATTGGTGTAGTTTTGCAACAAGTTAGTGTAGATGCAGATTTAACAGTATGGGAAAATATGGAGTTGCACGGAAGGCTACATCACATTGCCAATCCACAGCGACAGCGAGTAATTAATCAATGGCTAGATTATCTAGAGCTAGCAGATAGACGCGATAGTTTAGTAAAAACTTTGTCTGGGGGGATGAAGCGACGCTTACAGATAGCGAGAGCTTTGTTACATCAACCGCAAATTCTCTTTTTAGATGAACCGACGGTAGGACTAGACCCGCAAACAAGACGACGCCTTTGGGAAATTATTCGAGATTTGAATAAGCAAGGAATGACGATGCTACTAACGACTCATTATATGGATGAGGTCGAATATTTGTGCGATGCTTTTGGTGGTGATAAGCCAGGACGCATTGGTATTATGGATGGGGGAAAGCTGATATATGTGGGAACTTTACAACAGTTGCGCTCCGCTCATGGTCAAGGTTTGGTGATGAAGCAAGTAGGCGATCGCACCAATAGTCTGTTTTTCCCCACTCTGGAAGAAGCTAATGTTTATCTAGATCAACAAAAAGATAAAACCGGGATGATGGTGCGTGCTTCTAATTTAGAAGATATTTTCGTCGAACTCACAGGACATCAGTTAGATTAAAAGAAAATTTCTGTAAATGGAAAAAGCAGAATTACGCCGATCGCTTCTCAAAACACGTCAATCAATGTCGGTGGCACAATGGAAACAAAGTAGCGATCGCATCTGCACTTACATAACGAATTCACCGCTGTTTACCCAAGCAAAAACAATCCTGGCTTATTTCAGTTTCAAGAAAGAACCTGATCTGGGTTCACTGTTTGCAAATATTTCTTTTGACGGTGGTCAAGATACCCAAACTAGAAAAACATGGGGATTTCCACGCTGCGTCGGTGACTCGCTTTGCTGGCACCTCTACACCAAAGATTCTCTACAAAAAAGCGCTTATGGTATTATCGAACCTCATGCCGACGCACCAACTATAAAGCCTGAGGAAGTGGATTTGATTATCATTCCCAGTGTGGGTTGCGATCGTCAAGGATATCGCTTGGGTTATGGGGGTGGATATTACGATCGCCTGCTGAGTTCTCCTGAGTGGGCAACTAAGCCGACTATCGGAATTGTATTTGATTTTGCCTACCTACCACAGCTACCAATTGAGCCTTGGGATCAGCCGTTACAAAATGTTTGTACTGAAATGGGATTGACAAAAGTTAGGAGTTAGGTAGAGACGTTCCGATGGAACGTCTTTACGCGGAACGTCTTTACGCGGAACGTCTTTACGCGGAACGTCTTTACGCGGAACGTCTCTACGCGGAACGTCTTTACGGGAATTACAAGGAATTTTCTCAAATAAATTCTATATGCCCTCAGGCTGGAAGCCTGGGGCTACAGGAACAAAGCCCACCTGCGTGGGCACTCTTAGGCGCATCTTGATATACAGCAGATTGCGTTATTATTAAATACACGTAGAGACGTAGGGCGCGGAACGTCTTTACAGGGTTTTGGGTTTTACGCATGTACCTCAACCAGGAGTGAAATCTGCTGTAAAAACGGTATTAGGTATAAATAAATTATCATTTTATAACTTTCTAAATTCCGCGCCAAGGACTATTGTCCTTGACGCACCAACAACAACGCTATGTAGTTAGTAAAATACACTTACTATATTACTATGTTCGTTTAACAAACACAAGCAATTAAAAAGATTTTTGGATAGATATTTGCCGGATAAAACGTTATAAAAGCAGCAAATCATTTATGGTAGTTAAAATGACAGTGGATAAAGAGAAATGACTTTAATTAAAAGTAAAAATTGGTTATGGATGTATGTGTTGCTGGGAGCGATCGCCTTAATCACGCTGTTTCCTTTGCTGTGGCTTTTGAGTACTGCGTTGAAATCGCCAACAGAAAATATCTTTGCGACGCCGCTACAATTATTGCCTAATCAACCTACTTTGAATAACTTTGTCTCTGTTTGGCAATCTCTACCTTTTGGGCAGTACTTATTCAACAGTACATTGGTTGCGGTGTTGACTGTGGGCTTAAATCTACTATTTTGCGCGGCTTCAGCTTACCCGATAGCTCGATTGTCTTTTCCCGGACGAGACTGGATTTTTGTGGCGATCGTCTCGACGATTATGATTCCCTTCCAAATCGTGATGATTCCCCTGTACATTTTGACAGTGCAGATGGGTTTAAGAAACACTTATTTGGGAATGATTTTTCCTAACTTGGCTTCTGCATTTGGGATTTTTCTGTTGCGGCAAGCTTTTATTAGTGTTCCTAAAGAAATGGAAGAAGCTGGGAGAATGGATGGCTGCTCAGAGTTAGGTTTGTGGTGGCATATTATGTTGCCAGCGATTCGTCCTGCTCTGGTAACTTTGGCTATTTTCGTATTTATTGGTTCTTGGAGTGACTTTATTTGGCCCCTAATTGTCATCCAAGATGAACAGTTATACACTCTACCTTTGGGAGTCGCAAAACTAGCGGGTACATTTTCCCTAGATTGGCGGTTGGTAGCTGCTGGTTCGGTAATTTCGATCGCGCCGGTGCTGATATTATTTCTGTTTTTACAACGCTATATTGTCCCGACGGAAACTGATGCGGGTGTGAAGGGTTGAATAATTCTTAATGCGTGAATTGGAAGATAGCATAATGAAAAACGAACCGCAGAGGACACAGAGGACGCAGAGAAATAAGAGTTTGAGAGAGTTTTTCTGTAAGTGCTATTAATAAGCACCGCTTTTTTTTAATACGACCCAAACAGTTTTGACTAGAAGACTTAAATCGTAGATAACAGACCACTTCCGCTGATAGTCAATATCCATGTTGACGATAGTTTCAAAGTCGTTAATGAAGGAACGACCATTTGCTTGCCATTCGCCTGTAATGCCTGGTTTAACTCGCAATCTTTGCCAGTGGTGTGGTTCGTATTCTGTTACTTCGTCAGGAGTGGGTGGACGAGTACCAACTAAACTCATGTCTCCGATTAAGACGTTCCAAAATTGAGGAAATTCGTCTAAGCTGGTGTGCCGCAAAAATTTACCGACGCGAGTAATGCGAGGATCGTGAATAGATTTAAAAATGTGACCTTTTGCCTCGTTTGTTACTAGATGCTTGAGTTTATCGGCACCAACGATCATTGAGCGAAATTTCCACATGCGGAAGGGTTTTCCGTTAAGACCGCAGCGAATTTGAGAATAAAATATTGAACCTGGGCTGTCAATAATGTTTGCGATCGCTACTGGAATTGCCAGCACTGCTGTAACCATCAACCCGATAATGGCTCCAAAAATGTCAATTAATCGTTTGACAATACTTACTGTTGATGGGTGTATAGAATAATTTGTAGCTACGAAATTATCCCCAGCATTTATATCTGACTCAGAAGTACAAGTGGACACGGGTATAATTCGGTTTTTACTGATTTAGATGTTGATAAATACCAATATAACCAAGAAGTTTTCTTGAGTAAGTGTCGAAACGCCAAATTTTATCTAATCTTTCAATTACGCAGGGTTTTGTTAAATTTCAGTATTTTCTCGTAAGCAAATACATCCAAACACGCAGACTATATAAGTAAAATAAGTATTTGGATTTATGTAATCTGCGTGTTGTGTACAACTATTGGTAGTGAGAAGAGTACTCAATTACAACAGCTGAAGCCGTGATTACGAACTTTCAAAATCAATCTAGTTGCTGACAAGTACGAAATTAACTGTGTAAGGTTCCTCAAAGGATTGCTGAGTACTGGCTTTGATGGCATCAAGATAGCGACGCAGAGCCTTTATTGATTGGGAATTGGGACGATAGGTAAGGCTACCTTGTTTGTCAAAAAGCGGTTCGGCAGCGATCGCTTTATAGTCAGGATTTTCTTTTGAAGTCTGAGTCAGCCAGTTGGAGTCTTGCCCAGAGGGAATCAAACCAGGGGGTAACTCACCTTCCAAAAAAGCCAGCAAGCGTTGCTGACAAATACGGGTATTAATGCCTTGATTCTCGAATAACTGAATAACTTCGTTAAAAGATAGCGATCGCACGGGCATTAGTCGCAGCAATTCAGTAAACAAGAAATAATCTGTATACTGAAGCTTTGCTACCTCTACAACTTGGGGATGCAAAGGCAACATAGCCAAACCATAAGCAACCCGGCTACAAGCGGCAGCACCGTCAGTGGGAGATAAATCTTGAATAATCTTAGCGTTGGGGAGTTTTTGCCGTAGCCAACTCCTCACCGCACCGCAAGCTGCCACTCCACCTGTGAGGATAGCTTGATTAATTGCTTCTGTAGGAATTCCCTTTGCGACTAACAATCTGTTAAGTTCTCGGTTGAGGCGCCGCACAAAGGGAACAAATACCTGAGCCTCTAAATCTCGTCGCTGCAACACCCATCGCTGATCTGCCAATTCCAAAGTAAAAGATTCTTGGTGCTGTAAAATCAACTTTAAAGCAAGTGCTGCATCTAACACCGCCTGTCCCAAAAGAGAACTTTCGAGCCGTTGCTGAAGACGAATGCGAGTTGTGATATCGGGTTCCCCAGGTCGAGGAAGTTCTAATTCTTCTAAATTCAAACTTGACAGGTGCATCTGGTCTAAACCAGGAATCGCTGGTTGCCAATGCCAAGAATTACTGCTAGTAGTTTTGCTATCGTCTTCTGTTTGTTTATGTGGTTGTCGCCATTTTTGGGGAAACAGTAACTGACAGATAATATCTTGCTCAATTCCTTTGCCAGCATAAGCAAAACCGTGGAGCATAAAATTACTGTGTGTCAATTCTTGCAGATTTTCTGGCAAATCGACTAGCGCCATTTCTGTGGAAGTTGCGCCAATATTAATTGTGAGAGTGCTACCAATGGGACGGCGATCGCTTTGAATTGGGGGAGGAGAACCTTCTCTAACGCTAAATTGTACTGTTTCACCGTTAGCACCGTCAAGTTCACTGAGCAAACTAGCGATCGCTTCTTCCACAAAAAATACTTGCTGTGGATGCTGGACTATTTTGCTGATGAGTAAAGCTTCGCGTACATTAAAGCGATATTGTTCTGACCAGTTAGATGGACAAGTACAAATTACACCAGCAATATTATTGATAATTGTCTGAAAACTTTGTTCATCTATACCAACAGCTGCCGCTGTTAAACCTGGTGTAGTGCTTGTGCGATCGCATTTGAGAGTTAAGAACAATTTTGAGAGCGATCGCACAACCCAAATCAAAGGACCTGCGGAAAATTCATTTAATTGCAACACAGGTTCCCATTTATCTAGCTCGTTTTTGTAGGGGATTGCTACTTGTAAATAAGGCTTCAACTGCGCTGAATAAACACTGTTTGTTTGCGCTTCTGGAGAATTGCTAGTCAGATCCGATGCCTTCTCAGAAGCCACAGCTACTGGCACCAAGGAGTGGAGTGCTTCTGTGGACATCTCGCTACCAGATACAGAAGCCGCAGGTAAATAAACTTCTGCTGGTAAACGAAACGATGGTTTTAATGAAGTTGTTGCTGGTTGGTTTTGTGCTGACCAATAAAGAGGATAAACTACATTTGTGGAGCGATTCAACAGTGCCGCAGAAATTCCAGTTGTACCCAAATCGATTCCCAGATACCAAACTGAAGCATCAAGATTGAATGATTCTGGTTGATTTATCGAGCCGGAACTTGCTTCATCTGTCGGTTCAGTCTTTTGAGTTGACGCGGGGAAAATCTCTAACACCTCGACAACAGACTCAGCCGCAGTTAAAGTATTTTCTGCTATAAATTGATTTTCTAAGTTGATTTCTGGTTGCAATTCCGAATTTAACTGCCGATCAAAATCAGCTAAATCTTGATTTAATTGCTCTAATTGGTCTTCGTCTAAGGAAATATCAAAAACAGAGTCAGCGATCGCTGACTCTTGAGAGAGTAAATTTTCCTGGGGAGAAGCGCTAATATAGTTTGGTCGCTGTGCTTCTTCATTTTTCTGCACTAGTTGCGAACTTGCAACTTCTGAAGTCTCTGGCGCTACATCAATTAACAGCTCGCCCAAGACAGCAATTGTATCAGCAATTGCAGGTTCTTCAACAGGTACAACTGTTAAATCTTCTGCTTGGGGCAAACTAACATCAGTATTATAGGGATAAACCCCGTCTTTAAAGACGGGGTATTCTTTGTTGTTGTCAAATATTAATCTTTCCGAAGTATCTGATATTGCTGATGTTGGGTTGTTTGCACCCACAAGATCCGCGTTTAATTCTTGCAGCCAAGGTACTTGTACAACAACGGGAGAATCGAGTTGTTCGACTTCGTTTGTGGTGCTTTCTGCCGGGGATGTGGTGAAAGCAGATGCATCATCGATAACATTAGTTTCCTGATTAATAGGGATAAACCCCGTCTTTAAAGACGGGGTATTCTTTGTTATTATTTCCGGGGTGACATCATTCTGAACAACCGATTGTTGCAATTTTGTAGCGCTTTCTGGTGGCTGGACGATATTCGACATTGATAAAGCAGTTGAAGCACTAACAGATAAATTATCTGTAATATCCGATTCTGTGGTTGTGTTAATTTGTTGGCTTTGTTCGGTGACATTCTCAGTACCAAACAAACTAGCGTAAAGCTGATCTACTTCATCAACTAACTGAGTATTCGGCTGAGATGCTGGTGGAGTAATATTAGCAGTAGCGAGTGCGTTTGGCTCATTCACACCAAGTTGCAAAAATACTGTATCTAGATTTGTTGTCGCGGCGGTATCTTGTTGAATAATTGTTGGTGATGAAGAGGTTTCGTTTTCTCTCCTTAAAGAAGATTGCTGCAAAGAAGTTGGTGGTTGCTGCAACTGAGAAGTCAAATTGTTAATAAAGCTACTCATCAAGTGTTCTGTTTGCACTCCTTGGCTGTGCATTCTAGCTAATGCTTGAGATAACGACTCCTGATAAGTGTGAATGTTACGCTGTAGTGCTTCAAAGACGACATTTACAGTTCCATCTAGCGATAAAAGACGGCGATCCAACTCCGCAGCAAAGCGTGTTAACTGCTCTACGTGTGTTGATTCTAAAAATGGTGGAGTCGAGGCAGATTCTAGTTCTGTTGAGTAATTAGTATTGAGATGCTGGCTGGTGCCTGATGCTAAATTATCTGTTATTTGTGGCGTTATTGGCACTATGCGATTCATCAACACCTGCAAAAATTCCGAAATCATCTGCTCCTGATTAGCCATCTGCTGGGTTAAGGAGTAGTTGTGCAATCGTCGTTGTTCTAATTGTCTGATTTCCTGCACTAAAGTGGCTCGCTCTTGCAACAAAGCTTGTAATTCTCCTTGCAATGGCTGAAGCAATGCGGAAAAATCAATTTTTTGCTCTTGGGGGAGCTGGACACTCTGTTGTTGGTTTTGATCTGGTTGTGGTGAAGACTCACTATTACCTCGATCGGCAAATTTCGCGAATATTGGCGATAATTGTGGCTGTTCGGCAAGCTTGTTTTCTGATTCGCTTTCCCTTAATTTGATGAGAAAGTCGCGAATTCGTTCTAAAACCTCTCTAGGCTCTTGTGCTGCCTGACCGGATAGAACTCTGGGTAAGCGTTTGCCGCTTTTAGCGAATAAGTCCTCAATATCTGCGATTAGTCTTTGTATTTCTTCTCTTCGGGAAGTCACTGTGATTTACCTATAGTGTGAATTGTACGTTATCTTTTATGGAAGTTACTTTACCTGAAATAGTATTCGTGGCTCCCACTCTTGCGCTGTACACAGAAGTGGTGGTGAGACGCACTTAACTTTTTAAGTGCGATCCACACCGCATTTTCGCTCATGAATAATGATGTCACTTTGAGGGTAACGCAGTCGAGTAAGGTTGACAGCATGAAGAAAACACGCTTTGCTGCTTATCATATACAAAGATAAAAGAGCCAAAAATAATTATCTTTACTTTCAGAAGTTAAAATTTATAGGTAAAGATTTTTGAGATAAAGCGCAATTTCGCGCTTTATTGTGTAAAATAGTTAAGTTTTATGTTTGTGTGGCGCTGTGCCGCGATCGCGCTACTGCTGAAAATACCACTCTTGAAAGTTGTGTAATATGCAGCTTTAATAAATCTGTTGTCATCGAGGACTGATATACTTTGCACGCACCTCCCAATCCCTGGATTACAAGTGCGCCCTTTTTTCAAGGGTTGCCAGAAGACGTTGTGGAACCAGCCTTAACTCATCTTGTCACCCGCACTCACCCGGCAAATCAAGTCATTCTGCTGGAAAATGACTGGGGAGGTTCTGTATATTTTATTATCGATGGATGGGTAAAAATTCGTACCTACAATCTAGAAGGCAAAGAAGTAACGCTGAATATTATCGGCAAGGGGGAATTGTTTGGGGAAATGGCAGCGCTAGATGAAGTACCTCGTTCAACTGATGTGATTACTCTGACTCTGACGATGATAGGCAGTATGCCGGCACAGGATTTTGTGAAGTTACTACACACAGAACCTTTGGCAGGAGTTAGATTATCGCAACTAATGGCACGACGCTTGCGACAAGTAAATCGAAGATTGCGATTGCGTGAATCTGATAGTCAGTCACGGGTGGCTGACACTTTATTGTTTTTGGCAGAGGGACAGGGAAAAAAAGGGCAGACAGGAACGGAAATTCCCAATTTACCTCACCGGGAATTAAGTAGTTTGAGTGGACTTGCGCGGGAAACAGTTACACGAGTATTGACAAGGCTGGAAAAAAAAGGCTTGATTAAACGAGATCAAGACATTCTTTGTGTTCCCGATTTATTAGCCCTAGAAAAAATGATAGTTTAAAAATTTATTTAAGTAATCGGTCAGAAACTGCACTCCCCTAAAACAGATAAAAATCCAAGCGTCCCCTATGACTATTTCAGATTCTCTGCCAGATGAGCCAGAGGAACCCCACTCCCTTAAATCCCAAATCGAGGCTGATGAATTGTTAGACAAACAAGAGAATTTTAGCCGACAACAGTTAAAAGCTGATGCGCCTTTGCGAATGGTGGAAACGGCATTTTTAGCAAGTGCCTCTAGTTTGATTTGGTTTATTAACAACTACTTTCCCTTGGGACCAGTTTTGCGGATATTTTTTCCAGTGCCGATCGCTTTAGTTTATCTTCGTTGGGGCAACCGGGCAGCATGGATGGCAGCGGTAGTTTCCGGGTTACTGCTTTCGGTGTTGATGGGACCGGTTCGCAGTCTGCTGTTTGTCATGCCTTTTGCCTTTATGGGGGTGCTTTTAGGGGCAACTTGGCATCGCCGCGTTCCCTGGATTGTTTCTATCACCTTGGGTACGCTGTTAGGTACTTTGGGGGTGTTTTTTCGGGTGTGGTTGTTGTCTGTGTTGTCGGGTGAAGACTTGTGGATTTATTTGATTAATCAGACGGCAGATTTTCTGGAGTGGTTATTTTTGAATCTGGGAATCTTGGCGACTCCTAGTGTATTTTTCATTCAAGTGGGAGCGATCGCCTTAATTATAATTAACAATTTTATTTATCTGTTCGTCGTTCACCTAGCAGCATGGCTGTTATTAGATCGCCTCGGCAATCCAATCCCCCGTCCCCCACGCTGGGTGCAAGTTCTGATAGATTATGAAGGATAGTCACGAGTTATGAGTGATCAGGAGCTTTCGTTATGAGTTGAAAATTCCTAACTCCTAATTCCTAACTCCTAATTCCTAACTCCTAATTCCTAACTCCTAATTCCTAACTCCTAATTCCTAACTCCTAATTCCTAACTCCTAACTTTCCAAGTGATTCGCATTTATACCCAAATAGAACAAGGTGAAGCATGGATCGCACGTTATCGCGGTACTTCAGCGATTTTTGCCTGTGTATTAGGATTTACGGAAACTTGTTTAATTCCGGGAATTTCCGCAGCCGGTCTGACTCCAGAGGATCGGAAATACACAGCAGTCGCTGATGCTGAGTTTTTATACTACGGTGCAGGACGAAAGCCCCAATATCCCCTACCACCTTTGGAGGCTGGGGCGTCACCTGTGCTGATTTCTCGCGCTGTAGTTGAAGCACTCCAGATTCCAGTTTATTTGTTTAATGCAGGCTTACCCCAGCCGCCTGCTGTACCAGTAATTGATTTGGGTGGTTCTCCGGCTAAGTGTTTAAGTCAAGGTGCAGCGATGGATTTAGCAACGGTAAATCATTTGTTAAAGCAAGGGCTGCTTTGGGGTGAACGGCTAAGTCAGAAAATTAAAGATGGCTATTTAATTGTCGGTGAGTGCGTAGTCGGCGGAACCACAACCGCTCTAGCGATTTTAACTGGCTTGGGTATTGAAGCACTGGGCAAAGTCAACAGCAGCCATCCTGTTTGTAACCACACGCAAAAGTGGGCAGTGGTGCAGCAGGGGTTGGAGAGCACCAGGAGAGGGGAGGAGGGGAGGAGTGGGGGAAGCGTGGTGTGGGGGAAGATAGATCCGCTACAACTTGTCGCAGGGGTGGGAGATCCGATGCAGGTGGTGGTAGCGGGTATGGCTATTGCAGCGAGTCGGCATTGTGGTGTAATGCTAGCTGGGGGGACGCAAATGCTGGCGGTTTATGCTTTGATGAGTGCGATCGCTCAAGCTTATACTTTACCTTGGCGAAGTTCTTCAGTTGTCGTCGGTACAACTCGCTGGGTAGCAGAAGACCCCTCTGGCGCTACAGTTGAATTAGCTCAACTAATTAATAGAGGTGGGAAAACTCAAAATGATGTTTCCCCACCTCTACTTGCAACTCAATTAAGTTTTGCTGATTCTCGTTATTTCCAACTCCAAGCTTATGAGCAAGGTTTTGTCAAAGAAGGTATGGGTGCTGGTGGTGCTTGCATTGCTGCCCATATAAGCCAAGATTGGCGACAAAACCAATTTTTGGCAGCTATTGAAGCCCAACTCGAACGCTTGATCGTTAGTCGTTAGTTAAGAGTTATTGAACCAATAGGCATTTTCTTAAGGGGAAAAGCCCCATACTCAATGTCCCATGCCCAAACCATAGGAGTGATGTTTAATTTAACGACCTACTTAATGAATTCTTTTGAGCAATAATTGTTCTTCCAAGGCAGCTATGCGATTATATGCGGCTGTTAATTGTGCCGTCAGGCGTTGGATTTGAATTTCTGGTGTTAAAAGCTTATCTCCGGCTTGCAGATTCATTTCTGGATAAATGCAGTCTGTCAATACATCCTTGTGTTCAAAATCTGAATTTAAACGAATTTGTCCTTTTAACTGGTAGCTCCCAGCCTTGTTATTTTCTAAATAATTATCTTTTGCCTCTATTCTTGCTAAAGAACACTCTGATACAGCTTGACAGACTTTACTATCAAGCTGCTCAATCACCTCATAGAGAGCATCGACTTTATTACCCAAACTTAGGATCTGCTTTTGTAATTGCTCCATTTGATACCCTTGTCCATATATTTTCTCTATATATACTATTCAATTTATTAAAAATTTTAACTATACTTATGAATTATTTAAGTATTCATATTTTCTGTTGAAAGGTGACATTTCAAACATTAAACAGAAATAAGATTGAAATATTTATGCCGCCATCGCTAAACAGCTTTTGAGCTAATTGAAAACTCCACTCTCACTTCAAGGAAAAGATGAGTGGAAAAACCTACAGTTATTACATCGACATTGCCATGATGAAAAAACTGCCAGTGATGGAAGTTTGAAGTCCGTTAATGACAAAAGGTAAACACATAGGACTTACGCACGCTCTCAAATAGGACATCATGTGTATGAACCGAATTTAGTCGTTCCAGGATGGATGACAATCACCAAAATATGGGTAGCGATCGCCAAAATCTCGTCAATAAATCAGGTTTTAATGCCGGAAATTCATACTTCATATTTGGTATTTTCTGTCAATGCGTAAGTCCTATGAGCTTCAACACCCACGGTACAAAATCAAAAAAACCGTTTCTTCTTAAGCCGCATTGGAAACAGAGAAGGCTACGAAAATCAAGCTCACAACCAAAACTGTCGCGGCAATTCCCAGAAAAATATAGTTGCGCTTTTGTCCGTTGTTGGGAGGTTCCGCTTGATATACCTTTGGTTCACGGGCAAAATTATTGAGACGACCGCCTTCTTCTGTTGTATATGGCATGAATCGATTCCTTACTTCTGTTTATTTATCTAATTTTTGCATAAATTTCAGATTTTATTTTACATTTCAATACAAGTTTTTACATTTGTTAATAATTATTGAGATTGGACTTATGAGTTTTGCATTTTTGTGGGGCAAGGGAAATTAATTTATCTCTCCCCAACCCAAGCGTCCCTAGCTAGTAATCGTCCCTTCAAGGGGTGAACTTGCACTGGCATAATTTTTAATCGGCATTCTGCCGGCAAGGTATGCCAGACGACCAGCGTATGTAGCCATATTCATCGCCTGAGCCATTGCTGCGGGGTTTTGAGACAGGGCGATCGCGCTATTAATCAACAAAGCATCTGCGCCCATTTCCATCGCTTGCGCTGCCTCTGAAGGCGAGCCAATTCCCGCATCTACCACCACCGGTACACCAGCATTTTCAATAATGATCTGAATATTCGCCGTTGTTTTTAGCCCTTGTCCAGATCCAATCGGCGATGCTAAAGGCATTACAGTTGCACAGCCGACTTCTTCCAAACGTTTGGCTAACATGGGGTCAGCATTAATATAAGGCAACACAGCAAAACCTTCTTTCACCAGTTGTTCTGCTGCTTCTAGCGTCCCAATCGGATCTGGAAGTAAATATTTCGCATCGGGTATCACTTCCAACTTGACAAAATTATTATCTTCTTGTCCTAAGAGCTTTGCCATTTCTCGTCCCAAACGGGCAACACGAATGGCTTCTTCTGCCGTTTGACAACCTGCGGTATTCGGTAACATCCAGATTTTTGTCCAATCGAGTGCTTCCGCTAAATTTTCATGTCCGGGTGCTTTAGTTTGTACTCGTCGCACCGCCACAGTTACAATTTGGCAACCACTAGCGATGATACTTTGCTGCATTTCCTCAACGCTGCGATATTTACCGGTTCCCGTCATCAACCGAGATTGGAAAGTTTTGCCAGCAATTATCAGGGGTGAATCAAGAATGTCCGAGGAGGTGAGGGGGGGAGTGTCCGAGGGGGGGAGTGGGAAGTGGGTAAGCATTGAAGTGGTAGTAGATGACTTTGCCAGAAAGCGCGAATAGTTGAAATGAGTTAGCAGGGAGTCGGATTTTTGCTCACAAATTAAATCGGCGATCAATGCGGCTGTTATCGGGGCAAGTAGAATCCCATTGCGAGAATGACCAGTAGCTAAAGTTAAATTTTTACAGTGACTGGTGCCAAGAATAGGTAACTCATCGGGTGTAGCAGGGCGAAATCCCCACCAGAATTCCTCAATCGGATAATCTTGTAATTGCGGATATAGGCGGATAGCTGCTTGTAGTAAGTATTGAATGCCGGCTGGGGTGTTGTGGGGAGTGAAGCCAACATCTTCGCTGGTTGCGCCTATAATAATTCGGCGCTCACGAAGTGTGCCGTAGGTATCGCGCCTTGGTACGATATAAATATCTTGTCCATACAAAATCCGCTTTAAGGGCAAAACTGATGTAAATTCTGGCGATCGCAAACTCAGCATTTGCCCTTTTTTCGGACGCACGGGTAAGGGTAACAATTCGTTTGACCAGGCACCCCCGGCTAAAACATAGTGTTCAGCACGAATTACCCCAGAGTTAGTTTCTACGCCAACAACCTCACCTTGCTGCTGCTCAATCGCTTCAACTGTAATGCCTTCTTTGAGTTCAACGCCGATGGACTCTGCTGCTGTCCACAATACCCGCGCTAAAGCTCGATTATCTACTTGTCCATCTTCAGGATACCACCACCCACCAACTACATCATCTCCCAATCTGGGCTGATATTGATGAATTGCTTCTTTATCTAACCAGTAAGCCTGAGAGGAGGAGGGGGAGAGGGGGGGAGTGGGGGAGAGGGGAGATGAAGAAGTAGGAATAATTCCTCCAAGGAGTCCCCCAAGTCGTCCCCCCAGTCTCCGGTCAAGAGTCAAGAGTCCCCCTTCCCCATAAATCGGTGCTAAAATGCCGCAAGACGAGTAACCAGTATTTAAGCCTGTAAGGTCTTCTAGTTTGCGTGTCCAGTCGGGATATAAACGACGCGATCGCCTACACAAAGACTGCATCGCGTCATTTGAGATGTTTTCGGCATCTGGTGCTAACATTCCAGCGGCTGCCTGGGTGGCGGCGGCGCTAAAGTCACGGCAAAGTACGGTAACATTGCTACTTCGCAATTTTAGTTCAATGGCGATCGCTAAACCAATAACGCCGCCACCGATAATTAAAACATCATTATTCATAAGTTATTAAACATTAGTTATTAGTTCTTAGATACTAACAACTCATAACTCTGAACAAACACGGGGAATGGGGACGCTTGGACGCTTGGACACCTGGAAAGAGTTATTACCGATGTCCAATTCCCAAATCTAATCGGTAGTTCTTACCATAAAGCGCGAACTGGTCCGCCGGAATTTGTATCAGTTGATTGATTGTCCCCTGATTGACTATTTTCAGGGGTTGGGTCTGGAGTGTTATCTGTGTTTTGGTCTTGGGTATTATCGGTATTTGAGTCTTGAGTGTTATTTTGAGCAACGCTGTTGCGATTTCCGCCCTGATTTTTTGTATCAGTACTATTAACATTAATATTCGCTGGTAAGACTTGCGATCTACCCCTGACAGATGGAACGCTTGCATTTTGTCCACCCATAGGAAAGTTTACGCCTAATAATGTACCTAGCAAAATTGCCAAGCCTCCAGCCATAAGAATAAGCGGTGTCCATCTACCCATGTTTTTTCTCCTTTTTAACCTTCTGGTGTCCACACTATTTGAGAACCTTGTCCCCAAAACTCATCAAATTTTTTTACTTTCACATTGCCGAAAACCTGAGTTTGGCTTTTCTTACGTGGGTTTGATGTAGGAGAATGGTAAGGCATGTGCGATCAAGAGCCGAACGTCACGCCAATTAGTCGGTGACACTTCTCCTTCTACTTTGACGGCACGAGTACCACAACTGCCAATGCCCCGACAGTTTATGAATAACGCGCTGCCATTGTAGAGGTCAATACCATTGTGAAGCAAAACTTTGCGTAAGTTTGCACTGCCATGTCTGACGACAAGTCGCTTCTCTTCTCCTGTCAAAGAGAAGCGGACGAGAGGCTTATCAACGAGACGCCTCTCGTTCGCCAACGCGTTTACGCATTTAATTGTTTTACCTTGAGCTAGTACCTTAGGCATTTAAATTTCCGAACTGGCTTTTTGTTGTATATTGGCACATCGCTTTGAAAGTTGTCTCTATTCTACTTTTATGACCGAAAATCCCTCACCCCCACTTTGGATCTATGACACCACGCTACGGGATGGCACTCAGCGTGAAGGGCTATCAGTGTCTATAGAAGATAAACTACGCATTGCTCGCAGGCTGGATCGCCTTGGTGTACCCTTTATTGAAGGGGGATGGCCTGGAGCAAATCCTAAGGATGTACAGTTTTTCTGGCAATTACAAGAAGATCCGCTGAAAGTTGCAGAAATTGTTGCATTTTGCTCGACCAGAAGACCAAACACCACTGCGGCAGATGAGCCAATGCTGCAAGCTATTCTTGCTGCTGGTACTCGCTGGGTGACAATTTTTGGTAAGTCTTGGGATTTACACGTCACAGAAGGTCTGAAAACAAGTTTAGCAGAAAATTTGGCGATGATTCGCGACACGATTGAGTATCTTCGCGCTTCTGGTCGTCGCGTTATATACGATGCGGAACACTGGTTTGATGGCTACAAACACAATCGGGAATACGCTTTACAGACATTAGAGACAGCAGCTACCGCAGGTGCTGAATGGCTCGTCCTCTGCGATACTAATG
Source organism: Plectonema radiosum NIES-515 (assembly GCF_025753815.1). Lineage (GTDB taxonomy): Bacteria > Cyanobacteriota > Cyanobacteriia > Cyanobacteriales > Nostocaceae > Hassallia > Hassallia radiosum_A. The sequence goes on from NZ_JAOWRF010000001.1 coordinate 60,687, forward strand.
GCGGAACTTTACCGCACGAAATTAGCCAAGTTGTCCAAGATGTGGTAAGGGAGAATGGGGCATGGGGCATGGGGCACGGGGCATGGGACACGGAAAAAATCTCTCATTCTCAATTGTCAATGCCCATTGCCCATTGCCCATTGCCCCATGCCCAATTTTCAGTTCCCCAAATTGGCATTCACACTCATAATGATTCAGATACGGCAGTTGCTAACGCTTTAGCGGCTGTGATGGCAGGGGCAAGGATGGTGCAAGGTACAATCAACGGCTATGGTGAACGCTGCGGCAACGCTAATTTGTGTTCTTTGATTCCCAATTTGCAACTCAAGCTCGGTTATAGCTGTATAGAAGAAAACCAGCTATCTCAAATTACAGAAGCGAGTCGCTTTGTCAGCGAAGTTGTGAATCTGGCACCTGATGAACATGCTCCTTTTGTTGGGCGATCGGCATTTGCCCATAAAGGTGGTATCCATGTTTCAGCGGTAGAACGCAATCCCTTAACTTATGAACACATTCAGCCAGAACAAATCGGTAATCGTCGTCGCATTGTCATTTCCGAACAAGCTGGACTCAGTAACGTTTTGGCAAAAGCCCGCACATTTGGACTTGAACTAGATAAGCAAAATCCACAAGCACGGCAAATTCTTCAACGCTTGAAGGATTTAGAGAGTGAAGGATATCAATTTGAGGCAGCGGAGGCAAGTTTTGAGTTGCTGATGCGCGAAGGTTTGGAAAAACGTCCTTTATTTTTTGAAATTAAAGGGTTTCAAGTACACTGTGACTTGGTGGAAGGAAAAGAATCTACCAGCGCTTTGGCAACTGTGAAAGTAACTGTCAACGGTAAGGATATTCTCGAAGCTGCTGAAGGTAACGGACCGGTTGCGGCTTTGGATGCGGGGTTACGCAAAGCTTTGGTGAACTTCTATCCGCAAATTGCCACTTTTGAATTGACAGATTATAAGGTGCGGATTCTCAACGGACATACGGGTACAGCGGCGAAAACCCGGGTTTTGGTAGAATCGCGCAATAGTCATCAACGTTGGACGACGGTAGGAGTTTCCACCAACATTCTGGAGGCTTCCTATCACGCGGTGGTGGAAGGTTTGGAATACGGTTTGTTATTGCATTCACAAGCTGAAGTCGCGCTGAATGCTTCTAGTTGAGGGTATTAGTTTTCTTTGTAGTCGGCGCTTCAGCGCTGAAGCGCTTACTACGAATTATCACATAAATTTCTGAGTTTTATTCCAGCTTTACAGTCGCTAAATTGCCAATCCCAGACAAACATTCAACACTCCCATACCCACGGCAGGAAAAAGGCAATTTAGGAAAAAGCGTACCATAGCGACAGCCTGACGATTAAAATCTTTAAGAACGGTGAAGAAATCGGCAAGCGCTATCTTTTATGAGATAGTTTCCCAAGCTTGAGCGACCACTTGACTCAACCAGCGTCGTTGTTGCTTATCCAGCATTTGGTCATCTGCTAACACTTGAGCTGTTAATTCTTCCAAAGATTGACCTTGAGAGCGGACAATTTTAATTACTCCGGCGATCGCAGCTGCAACTAATTCTTCATCAACGGGGTTTTGTTGTAAGTTAACAATTTCTTGGGGACTGTGTGGGATGGGATAATTCATGGCGTGCGTTTACAGATAATTACAAAATGAAGAACGAATTTGACAACCTATTAAAGTTTCTTCACTGAATCTTTATTCGACCGATAGGGCGGAGTTTACCTTAATTGCTCGCTTTGTTAAATCTGTCTTAATGAGTAGATTCACCGGAAATGTCAGGAAAATGAAAGAAATACTTTATTTAGAAATTCCCACTCCGGATACAACGGTTGTACGCGAGTGGTTGCAAGCAGATTTTGAACCAGATACTGGGGAAAAAGCACTCACTCAGTCAGGCTTCCGTTTAAAGATTCCAGAAACTACAACGGATGATACGACAATTCCCGAAAAATTACCTACAGAAATTTCTGTATTTGTCTGGTCGGTACAGCGAACCACCTATTTAAAAGCTTTCCGTTGGGGAGATAAACCTTTCCCTCATGAGAGGAAAATCTTACAAAGCTTGACTACTGGTATCAGAAGCCGCTTTCCACTTGATTACCCGGAACCAGTAGCAATTGATTTATCCAAACAATCTATTTTTGAAGCGCTAGCACCTGATTATCCTCTCACCGTCAAATATTTCCAGAAAATGCCCAAAGGTGAATATGACCTGCAACGCGTTTACTGGTGGGAACAACGATGGCGTGAAGGTGTGCGTAATCCCCAACAGCCACGTCGGGTAATCTTCGAGGGGACTGCTTGGGGACAAGGGGGACAAGGGGGACAAGGGGGAGTGGGGGATAAGGAGAAAAATAGTAATTCTTTCCCCCCCTCCCCCACCCCCCCCCCCCCCCCC